>JANMKO010000083.1:0-2067 GCA_031372085.1 Betaproteobacteria bacterium | reverse complement strand
GTTCTGGCGCGCGGTGCGGCCACCGGCGGCGTGGCGCCGGGCCACGGCGGCCGGGCGGGCGGCGTCTTGCAGCAGGGCGTCGCGGTCTCTGACCTTTTGCAGGTCAGGGCGGATGTGGTCGGGGTCGTGCGCGCGGGCGTCAGCGGCGCTGGCCAGGGCGTCGTCCAACGGGGCCAGCAGCAGCAAGACCTGGCCTTCGGCGACAAAATCGCCCGCTGCCACGCTCAGCGTGGCGATGCGCGCCGCGCTGGCCAGCGTGATGCCGTGCTGCATGTTCATCGCCTCCAGCACCAGCACCTCGGCGCCAGCGGCCAGGCTGTCGCCCACGGCGGCGTTGAACTGCACCAGCCGACCGGCCATCGGGGCGCGCAGGGCGATCTGGCCCGCCGGCACAGTGGGCGCATCGGTGGCCGCCGGTGCCACCGCCGTCGCCGCGTGGGCTGCGCTGTCGGTATCGGTATCGGTATCGGTATCGGTATCGGTATCGGTATCGGTATCGGTATCGGTATCGGTGTGCAGCGCCAGCCGGGTTTGCAACTGCGGCCAGTTTTCGTCCAGCCAGCGGGTGTGCAGCGTGTGCTGTTGCAGCGCGTCGTCAGCCGCCAACGCGCGCAGCAGCGGCAGGTTGCTGGCCAGGCCTTCGAGCCGGCATTCGGCCAGCGCGCGTTGGGATCGACGCAGCACATCACTGAACACCCCGCTGCGGTGGCTGACGATCAGCTTGATCAGCAGGCTGTCATGGTGCGGCGACGGCGCCAGGCCGAGCCGGGCATGGCTGTCCACCCGCACGCCCGGGCCGCTGGGCAAATCGCAGCGGCTGATCCGGCCACTGGCCGGCCGCGCCTGGCCGGCGTCGTCCAGTGTCTCGGCGTTGATGCGCCACTGCACGGCAAAGCCCCGGGCCGGGGGCGGGTGGGCCGGATCGAGCCCCAGCGCGGCCAGGCTGCGGCCGGCGGCGATGTTGATCTGGGCCTGCACCAGATCGACGCCGGTCACTTCTTCGGTGACGGTGTGCTCGACCTGCAAGCGCGGATTGGCCTCGATGAAGACAAACGGCTGATCGACCGAGCCGTCATCGACCAGAAACTCGAAGGTGCCCAGGCTTTGGTAGCCGGTGGCACGCGCCAGCGTCAGGGCGGCGGTGAGCAGGCGCTCACGCAGCGCCGGGTCAAGATTCGGGCTGGGCGCCATCTCCACCAGCTTTTGAAAGCGCCGCTGCAAGGTGCATTCGCGCTCGCCCAGCGCCATCACCTGGCGGCCGTCGCCGATCACCTGCACCTCCAGATGGCGGGCGCGCGGGATCAGTTTCTCGGCGTACACGGTGCCCACGCCAAAGGCGGCCAGCGCCTCGGCAGCGCAGCGCTGGTAGGCGTCGGCCAGCGCTGACGGGTCAAACACCGCCCGCATGCCGCGCCCACCACCACCGGCCACCGCCTTGAGCATCACGCCGCAGTGCGGGTCTTGCTGTTGCAGCTGGGCAAAAAACGCGGCGATCTCGGCCAGGCTGGCCGCAGCGGTGCCGGGCAACAGCGGCACGCCGTGCTCGGCCGCCAGTTGGCGGGCGCGGGCCTTGTCGCCAAACAGCGCCAGTTGCGCCGGGGTGGGGCCGATGAAGACCAGGCCGGCGTCAGCGCAGGCCTGGGCAAAGTCGGCGCGCTCGCTCAAAAAGCCGTAGCCGGGGTGCACGGCGTCGCAGCCGTGTTGCCGGGCGATGGCGATCAGCGCGGCGCTGTCGAGGTAGGCGGCGGGGCCGGTGGCTTGCAGCGGCACGGCCTCGTCGGCCAGCGTGCAGTGCAGGGCACCGGCGTCGTCGCGGGCGTAGACGCTGACGCTGGCCAGCCCCAAGTCCTGGGCGGCACGCAGGATGCGCACGGCGATCTCGCCCCGGTTGGCGATCAACAGCTTTTTGACGGGCATGCGCCCGATGCTAGTCCACTGAATCACTGAAATCGGATCGGTGCTGTCCACGCGATACGGGCGCGCTGCGGCGTTGCGAATGCTCGCAATGCCTACGGGCATTGCTGCGCTTCGCGCCTTGCATCGCATCCCGTCTCGCGTGTCCCTCAC
>JANMKO010000069.1:0-5440 GCA_031372085.1 Betaproteobacteria bacterium | reverse complement strand
ACCGTGCCGTAGCTGGCGGTGGCGCCGGCGGCCAGCCAGTCGGTGGCCGGCATCTGGCCGTTGCCGCCCGGCAGCAGGCCGCCAAATGACGTCAGGTGGTCGGCCGCCGCGCCTGGCAAGAATTGGTTGCTGCCAAGCTGCGGCACGCTGGCCAGGCCGGTGAAATAAAACAGCACGTCGTGCTGGTTGCTGATGAATTGCAGGTCCAGCCCGGCGCCGCTGGGCAGGCTGGCGTCCACGTAGCGCAGCGCCAGGCCGGGCGCGGTGGCCCAGGCGCCGGGCAGCGCCGGGTAGTCGGGGTAGCGCACGCTGCGCGCCGCGTCGCCGGTGCGCAGCAGGTAGCCGGTGCCGGCGGGCTGGCTGCCGTCGGCCGCCAGGCCCCGCTGGATCAGCGCCAGCGCGGCGTCCAGCGTGGCCGCGCCCAGCATCATCGACGGGCGGATTTTCAGATCCGTGTACGGCTGGGCGCTGTCGCTGTCGAAATAGGCCGATGCCGCCGTGCGCGCACAGCCGCCGCATTGCGCTGCGCTGTAGCCAAAGGCCAGCGCGCTGGTGATGCCCATGCTGCACGCGCCCTGCACCCGCGACGGCTGGGCCCAGGTGACCAGCGTGGCCTGGGCCCGGGCCGGCAACCGGGCGTCGATGGCCGCCTTGAGTGCGGCAAACGCCGCCTCGCTGATCACGTCGCTGCCCGCCGGCACGGGCACCCGCACCATATTGGCCTCGGGGATGCCACGCGCGCGCTGGTAGGCCAGGCCGATGGCCTCGCTCAACGCATCGCCGTCGGCAATCAGCACCGCCAGGTCAGTGGCGGCCAGCGCGGGGCGGGGCAGGGTGGGCGGCAGCACGGGCGGCAGCACGGCGGCGGGCAGCGTGGCGGCAGGCGCCGGGCTGGCGCTGGCGGGCGCCGAGGCGCTGTCATTGGTGGCCGGGCTGGCCACCCCCAGGGCCGCCACGGCGGGGCTGTCGCCATTGCTGGCACCGCCGCCGCCGCAAGCCGCCAGGCCGGCCCAGGCCAGCAGGGTGAGCATCAGCCGGCGCATCGGGTGGGGCATCGGACTTCCGGTTGCATGGCGTGGCCCATGTTGTATCGGCAAGCGGGGCTTTCAATCCACTGAAAAGCGCCGCGCTGGCTGCGCCACGCCGTCGTCGGCACCGCCACGGGGCGCGCGGGCCAGGCCGGCACAATGCGGCGCAGCCACCTGCCACCGCCCCCGCGAATCGCCCCGCCCCTGCCCCCGCCAATGCGCCCACTACGGCCCAAGACCTCATGAAAAGCGCCTTGTTTGTCGATTTTGACAACGTCTACACCCAGCTTCGCCAGTTGCAGCCGGCCGCCGCTGAACGCTTTGCGCGCCAACCGATCGAGTGGATCCGCTGGTTGATCGAATCGCTGGAAATCCCCACCGGCCATGACCCGCAAGCCCGGCGCCGGCTGCTGGTGCGGCGCTGCTACCTCAACCCCAACTGGTACCAGACCTACCGCCATGCCTTTTTGCGTGCCGGCTTCGAGATCGTCGATTGCCCGCCTGTCACCGCCCAGGGCAAGACCAGCACCGACATCCACATGGTGCTCGACATCGTTGAGCTGCTGGCGCATGAGACCCGGTATGACGAGTTCATCGTGCTGTCGGCCGACGCCGACTTCACCCCGGTGCTGCGCAAGCTGCGGCGCTACGACCGGCGCACGTCGGTGCTGGCCATCGGCTTCCCGTCGGCGGCCTACCAGGCGTCGGCCGATCTGTTGATCGACGAGCGGCTGTTCATCGAGCAGGCGCTGGGCCTGGCGGCCGACGTGGCAGACCCGCCCGCCGTCGCCGCCGCCGCTGGCCTGGCACCAGCGGCCTACAGCGCCGCGCCGCTGCCGGTGGGGGCCGAGCCCGCTGCACTGCTGGCCGACTTGAGCCCGGGCGCCCATTCGATCCCGACCCAGACCCCGACCCCGATATCGACCCCCATCCCGATGCCAACCGCCGCGCGCGGCGCCAGCGACGACGCCCTGCTGCAAATCGCGCACCGCATCGAGCAGGCGGTGGCGCTGGCCAGCCAGCCGGTGGCCGCCGGGCCGCTGGCGTCTCGCTTGCGGCACGAGCATGCGCCCTTGCTGGACAACTGGAACGGCCACGGCATGTTCAAGCCGTTTTTCCGCTCGCTGGGGCTTGACCACCTGGTCTGGTTGACGGGATCGGGCGGGCGCATTGCCGACCCGGCCCGCCATTCGCTGGACCCACTGGCCCTGCCCGAGCCCGACAGCGCCGCCGAGCGTGATGGCCGCTGGGCCGGCCAAGAGCCGTTGCTGGCCCTGGCGCGCGAGGTGAGCAGCCTGACGGGTGCGCCGCTGCTGCCGCCGGCCACCGTGCGGGCGGTGCTGGGGCTGCTGTGCGACGACCTGGCCAGCCACAGCTACGAGCCCACCGAGACCGCGCGCCGTGTGCGTGAGCAATGCCAGGCCCGGCACGGGCTGGACGTGTCGATGCGCGACGTGGTGTTCATCCTGCGCGGCATGCAGCTGAACGGCCATGTCTTCGGCCGCGGCCAGGACGATGCACGCACGCTGGCGCAGCGGCTGATCAACCAGGTGCTGTTTTTGTGTGAGCGTGAGCAGCGGGTGCTGGACGCCGACAGCGTGGCGCTGATCCGGCAGTGGATTGGCGGCGATCTGGTGGCTTGACGGCGCGCGGTGGCTGGCCGATGCAGCGATCCGTTGCTGGTTGGTCAACCCGATCCGCTACTGCCGCACGTCAACCGCGCCTCAACCGCGCCTCAGCCGCACGTCAACCGCGCCTCAGCCGCGCAGCAACGCCAGCGGCGCCAGGCCGGCGCTGCCCGGCAGCGCCTGCTGGGCGATGCGCGCCGCGTCCAGCCCCAAATGCTGCACCAGCACGGTTTTGAACAGTGCGCGCAAATCGGTGGTGATGCGCAGATCACGGCCGTCAAAGCGCTGGGCCGGGGCCAGGCCCGGCCAGTCGGCGATCACCCGGCCGCCACGCACCGCGCCGCCCAGCACCAGCGCCGCACCACCGCTGCCGTGGTCGGTGCCCTGGGTGCCGTTGATGGCCACGGTGCGGCCAAACTCGGTGACCACCAGCACAACAGTGCGGCGCCACACATCCCCGGCGCCCGGCGCCGTCAGGCCGTCGCGCAGTGCGCCCAGGCTGGCATCCAGGGCGCGCAGGTTGCTCACCAGCGGGCCGTTGTCGGCGGCCTGGTTGGCATGGCTGTCCCAGCCGCCGATCTCCAGCACGGCGGCCATCGGCCCGTCCGGCTGGGCCAGAAACGCCGCCGCCTGGCGCGACAACAACGCCAGACGGGCCGGGTAGGCGCGGTTGGCGGCGGGGGCTGCCGTGCTGCCTGTCACCCCAACCGTCACCCCACCCGTCACACCAGCCGTCACACCACCTGCCATGCCGCCTGCCATGCCGCCTGCCATCCCGCCACCCAGGGCCACCTCAGCGCCCGGCGCCGGCACGCCGCCCGCACCCCGCAGCGCCTGCGCCCGGGCCAGCGCGCTGGCCAGAGGGGCGTCGTCGGCATACAGCCGCTCGAGCCGGGCCACCAGATCGGCGGACGGATCGCGCCGGGCCGATGGCGCCCAGGTGTCGATGCCGGCATGGCCGCGCAGCACCAGCGGCACCGCCGCCTGGAAGGCCATGCCGGTGTGCCGGCTGCCGGCCAGCGCCCGGCCCAGCCAGCCGGTGTCGAGCGCAAACGGCCGCTCGCCGCCCGACTCCAGCACCTGCTGGGCGTCGAAGTGCGATCGCTCGTGGTACGGCAGGCCGGTGGCATGCACCACCAGCAGCTCGCCCTGGCCGTACATCGCATGCAGGCCGGGCAGCGCGGGGTGCAGCGCCAGCAGGCCGTCCAGCGGCAGCGCGGGGCTGGCAAAGCGGCCCAGCGCGCCGCGCGCGTCGGCGAACGCCGGGTCACCCGGCGCGGGCACGGCGCTCAGGCCGTCCATGCCACCACGCAAGATCATCAGCACCAGGCGCGGGCCACCGGGCGTGGCGGCGCCGGCCAGGCTCAAACCGGCCAGCGGGGCGAGCGCGCCCAGGCCGGCGGCGGCCGCGCCGCGCAGCCAGGCGCGGCGGCTGGGAGGGTGGTGGGCGCCGGGGCCTGGCAAGAAGGGCCGGTGGGGCATGGCGGGCTCCGGGTCGGAGTTGGGGATGGCGTCGGGTGGCAGCTGCGGGCGGTGCCGGTGGCGCGGGTGGTACGGGTGGTACGGGCGGTGCGGGTGGTGCAGGCGGTGCGGGCGGTGGGTGTGGATGGTGTGGATGGTGCGGGCGGTGGGTGTGGATGGTGCGGGTGGTGCGGGTGGTGCGCGGCACGCTCAGCGGCGCTGGAACTCGGGCGCCATCAGCAGCAAGGTCAGCGCCTGCGGGCCATCGGCGGCGCGCTCGATCTGGCTGCGGGTGGCCGCCGTCAGCAGCGGGCCCAGGCTGGCGGCGGCCAAGGCCCGGGCGTCCACCGCCGCGCCTTGGCGGTCGGCCAGTTGGCTGGCCCACTCCACCCGCTGCCACACCGCCTCGGGGCCCAGCCAGTCGGTGGCGGTATCAGGCCAGCCGGCGGGCGACGGCGCTGATTGCGGCCGCTGGCCCAGCGCGGCCAGGCCGGCGTCAGGCGCGCGCGCGACCAGCTTGTCGCCCAGCCGCAGCAGCCGGGCGCAGCTGAGCACAAACTCTTCGGGTGTCTTGAGCTTGGCGGGCAGCGGCTTGGCGGCGCTGGATGTCGGGGCGCTGGCCGGGGGCGATGCGGTGGCCGCCACCGCCCAAGCCTCGGGTGAATCGATCAGCGCCTGGTAAACCGCCGCCAGGTCACCATCGCTCTGGGTGAAGCGCTGTGCCAGCCGCGCCACCAGCGCCAGCGGCGGTTGATCGGCCACCAGGTGGCGGGCCAGTTTGCTGGCCAGGTGGCGGGCAGTGGCCGGGTGCCGGGCCAGATCGTCCAGCACCGCGCGCAGCGCCTGCGGACCCTCGGCATAGGCCCGGCCCAGCACGGTTTTGGGGCCGGGCTGGTGCCAGGCTGCATCAAACGGGTAAGCCGCCTCGGTGCCGGCCGGTGGCGCGGCGGCCCGCTGCATGCCGTCGGCCTGGCTGCCTGCGGTGTCGGGCCGCGGCCCGCGCCAGCCAGTGAGCACCGCCGCCAGCGCGCCCACATCGGCCTGGCTATAGCCGCCCCAGGGCCCGTACACCCCGCCGCCGCCGGCCACGCCCAGGGTGTGCAGCTCCAGCACCTCGCGCGCCAGGTTCTCGTTCAGGCCGCCGGTGCGCGGTGGGGCGGGTGGCAGCGCCGGGTCGGCCCGGGCGGCCTCGGCCTGGCCGCGCCGCCGCAGGCGCTGCGCCACCGGCGACTGCGGGCCGGCCGACTGGGTGTTGTCCAGGTAGCGCAGCATGGCCGGGTGGCTGACGGCAGCGGCCAGCAAATCGGCAAAGCGGCCGGCGAT
>JANMKO010000057.1:0-3004 GCA_031372085.1 Betaproteobacteria bacterium | reverse complement strand
GTCTGGTTGAGCAGCCGGAAGGCATGCGTCGTGCCCTGCGGCTGGCGCAGGATGTCCATGAACAGCTCGCGGTTGATGGCGTCATGCCTGAACCGGCTGTCCATCACCTCACGCGAGTTGTACAAGGCGCGCAGCGTGCGCGCGGAAAACCCCTTGATGCCGGGCGTCTGCTGGAACACCAGAAACGTCTCCAGGATGGCGTGCGGATTGTCGGTGTACAGGTCGTCGCGGGCCACCTCCAGCATGCCGGCGCGGTCAAAAAACCGGGCGTTGATCTGGCGCATCGGCGCCGCCTCACTGGCGTTGATGCGCTCTTCGATGTTGAGCATCAGGATCTGGTTGAGCTGCGTCACCGCCTTGGCCGCCCAGTAGTAGCGGTGCATCAGCACCTCGGACGAGCGCTGCGCCCGGCTGGCCTGGTAGCCAAAACTCTCGGCCACGGCGGTTTGCAGATCGAACACCAACCGGTCTTCACGCCGGCCGGCCACCGCATGCAGGCGGGCCCGGATGAGCTTGAGCGTGCCCTCGTTGCGCTGCAGTTGCTTGACCTCAAACGGCGTGATCAGCCCGTTGGCGGCCAGCTCGGCCCAGCTGCGGCCCAGCCCGGCGGCGCGCGCCACCCAGACCACCACCTGCAAATCACGCAGGCCACCCGGGCTTTCTTTGCAATTGGGCTCTAGCGAGTAGGGCGTGTCTTCGTATTTGGTGTGGCGCTGGTGCATCTCCAGCGTTTTGGCGCGCAAGAACGCGGCCGGGTCCATCAGCGCGGCGGCTTCACGCTGGAAGGTGGCAAACAACTTGCGGGCACCGATGACCAGGCGCGATTCGAGCAAGGCGGTCTGCACCGTGACATCGGCAGCGGCCTCACGCACACAATCGGCCACGCTGCGCACGGTAGAGCCGATCTCCAGCCCGATGTCCCAGCAGGCGGTGATGAAGGTTTCGAGCGCGGTCTTCAGCGCGCTGCCGGGCTCGGTGCTGGCGTGGTCTGGCAGCAGCACCACCACATCCACATCGCTGTGCGGCAGCAGTTCACCCCGGCCGTAGCCGCCCACCGCCACCAGCGCGGCGCCGGCCGGCAGGCCGCTTTGCGCCCACAACTGCGCCAGGGTGGCGTCCACATGCCGGGTGAGGGCCTTGATCAGCCGGGTGGCGGCCGGCGCGCTGGCCCGGCTGGCCATGAAATGCGCAATCAGCGCTTTTTTGCCGTTGCGAAACCGGCTGCGCAGGTCGGCGATGTCCAGCTGGGGTACTTGCGGGGCGGGTGAGGCGGGTGAGGCGGGCAGGACGACGGAGCGGGCGGCCATGCGGTGGTCGCGCGGCCGGTCAGGCGGTGGCTGCGGCGTCTGCTGACAGCGCCACCGGTGTGGCCAACGGCAGCACAAACGCCGGCAGCGGCGGTGAGCCGGCCGACAAGGTGAGCACCTCGTAGCCGGTCTCGGTCACCAGCACGGTGTGCTCCCACTGCGCTGACAGCGAGCGGTCTTTGGTGACGATCGTCCAGCCGTCACCCAGCTCACGGATCTCACGACGGCCGGCGTTGACCATCGGCTCGATCGTGAAAATCATGCCCGGCACCAGCTCCTCCAGCGTGCCCGGCCGGCCGTAGTGCAGCACCTGCGGCTCTTCATGGAACTTGCTGCCGATGCCGTGGCCGCAAAACTCTCGCACCACCGAGAAACCCTGGTTCTCGGTGAACAGCTGGATGGCGTGGCCGATGTCGCCCAGCCGCACCCCCGGCTTGACTTTGACAATGCCCTTCCACATCGCGTCATAGGTCAGTGCACACAGCCGTTTGGCGGCAATCGAGCCCTCGCCGACGATGAAAATGCGGCTGGTGTCACCATGCCAACCGTCTTTGATCACGGTGACGTCGATGTTGAGAATGTCGCCGTTTTTCAGCGGTTTGTCGTTCGGGATGCCGTGGCAGACCTGGTTGTTGATCGACGTGCAAATCGATTTGGGGTAGGGCACATAGCCCGGCGGCTGGTAGTTCAGCGGCGCCGGGATGGCGCCCTGCACGCCCACGATGTGGTCATGCGCCAGTTTGTCAAGCTGCTCGGTGCTGGTACCCGGCTTGACATGGGCGGTGAGCATGTCCAGCACTTCCGCCGCCAGACGACCAGCGATGCGCATGCCGGCAATCTCGGCGGGGAGGGACTTGAGGGTGATGGCCATGGGTGAAATTATCCCACCGCTCCTTAGAATCCCGGGTTTCCACGGGCATGGCCCCGCTGCGTGACCGTCAGCCCGACCGTCGGCCGGCGGCCGTGCCCGGCACCCTGTCTGCCATGCCGCCCTGCACCGTGAACCCCAGCCAAAACCTGCTGCATTTTGAGGGCGGCAATGCCCTGTCTGCCTTTCGGGCCCAGGCGCTATTGCCCGCATTGCAGGCGGTGAATGCCCGCATCACCGGCCTGGTGGCGCGCCATGTGCACTGGGTGATGGCCGAGCCGGGCAGCGCGCCCGATCACCACCCGCTGCGCGCGCTGCTGAGCTACGGTGACGCCTACACGGCCACCACGGACGGCCCGCTGGTGCTGGTGATGCCCCGGCTGGGCACGGTGTCCCCGTGGGCCAGCAAGGCCACCGACATCGCCCGCAACTGCGGCCTGGTGCTGCACCGGGTAGAGCGGGTGACGGAGTACCGCTTGTCGCTCAAGACCGGGCTGCTGGGTGATTTTTTGGGCGCCGCCCGCAAACCGCTGACCGTGCCCGAGCTGCACGCCTGCGCTGCGTTGCTGCATGACCGCATGACCGAAAGCGTGGCGTTTGAGCGCGACGCCGCCCGCCACCTGTTTGATGCGCAGCCGGCGCCTGCGTTGGCGCATGTGGCGGTGCTGGGCACCGGCCGGTCGGCCCTGGTCACTGCCAACACCGACTTTGGCCTGGCGCTCAGCGACGACGAGATCGACTACCTGGTGGCCGCCTTCACCACGCTGGGCCGCAACCCCAGCGATGTGGAATTGATGATGTTTGCCCAGGCCAACAGTGAGCACTGCCG
>JANMKO010000419.1:0-4537 GCA_031372085.1 Betaproteobacteria bacterium | reverse complement strand
CGCTGGTTGAACTGGTCGGCGCTGCCCAGCAGGCCGGGGTTGGCAAAGCCCATGATCGACCACAGCTCACTCAGCCGGTTTTCAATCGGCGTGCCGGTCAGCGCGAGTTTGAAATCGGCTTGCAGGGCGCTGGCGGCCTTGGCGCGCCGGGTGCCGGCGTTTTTGATCGCCTGGGCCTCGTCCAGCACAGCGCTGTGCCAGGCGCGGCCGGTCAGGATGTCGCCGTCGATTTGCAGCAGGCCGTAGCTGCACACCAGCACCTGGCCGGGGCCAAGTGCGGCCACCTGCTTGCGGCGGGCGGCCAGCCGGGCGCGGCCCGATGGGCTGGTGTCGGGCGTCGCGTCGTCGGGGTTGGCGTCAGCGTCCGTCACGGCGTCGGCCTCAGCGGCGGCGCGCGCGGTGTTGTCGTCGTCCAGATCGGCGCTGGTGGTGATGTCGCCATACATCGCCACCTGCAAGCCGGGGGCAAAGCGGGCCGCCTCGGCCAGCCAGTTGCCGCACACGGAGGTGGGCGCGATCACCAGCGCCGGGCCGCCGGCACTGCGCGCAATCAGCAGCGCCAGGGTTTGCAGGGTCTTGCCCAGGCCCATGTCGTCGGCCAGCACCGCACCAAAGCCGCTGGCGGCCAGCCGCATCAGCCACGTCCAGCCGCTGCGCTGGTAGTCACGCAGATCGGCTTGCAGGGCCGTGGGCAAGTCGAACACCCGCGTTTGTGCATGATCCCAGGCCTGGCTGCGGCGCAACCAGGCGGCGTCGCCGCCCAGCGCCGGCGCGTCGGCTTGCGCGCCCCAGGCCAGCGCGGCCATGGGGGTCAGGCGCTGGGCGGCACCGGCTTTGGCCGGGGTGGTAACCACCGCGCGCAGGTCAGCCAGCTGCTGGCGCAGGGTATCGGTGAGCGCCAAAAACCCGCCGTCGCCCAGCGCCACGTAACGGCTTTTGCCCAGCGCCACCAGATCAAGCAGTTGGCGCAGGCGCAGCACCTCGCCGCCATCGATGGCCAGCTCACCGTCGATCTCCAGCCAGTCACCCCGGCTGGTCACGCTGAGCTTGACTTGCGCCGCAGTGACGGCTTTGACCCGCAGCGATTTGCCTTTGGGCCATTCGCTGATGATCTGCGGCGCCAGGCCGGCCAGCGCCTGCACCACCGCCAGCGCCTGGTCGGGCTCGGTGAGCTGCCAGGCATGGGCGCCGTCGTCCAGCCAGTCCACGGCGGTGGTCAGTGCCTGCAGGTGGGCCTGCTCGGTGGCCAGCTCACGCCGGGTCGAGACGGTGACACCCTGGTGCACGGTGGTCACCCGTTCCCGGCCCAGGCCGGGGCCCAGGCGCGGGCCGAAGTCACCAAACGGCGCGGCCACCAGCCGCAGGTGGATGCCGTCGCCCTGCGGCGTCAGCTCAGCGCGCAGCACGCTGCTGGCCGGCACCTCATGGCCGGCGTCGGCGTCGCTGGCGAGTTGAAAATGCGTGCCCAGCACGCGCAGCGCGGCGTCCATCTCGGCCCGCGCGGCCACCGGCACCTGCCAGCCCTGGCTTACCAGCTCGGCCACGCGCAATTGCGCCGGGGTGATGCGCAGCAACCGGGCGCGGTCAGGCCCGTCGCGCACCAGCAGCACCGGTGGGCCGCTGGCCGCTGGCGGCGGGCGCACCAGGTGGCGGCGGCTGTCGATGCGCCAAGCGCTGCGGCGGCCCGCGTCATGGTCGATGCCGTCGTCGCCGTCGTCGTAGCCGTCGTCCAGATCGTCGTCGTCGTCCAGCAAGGCGGCGGCGCTGTCCTCAGGCTTGATCGGGTCGATCACCTTGAACTGCAAAAACGCATCGCGGGTCAGCACCTCCAGCATCGGCAGCGCCTCGTTGATCTCGATGAAGTGCAGCGGCGCGTCCGACCAGGCCACGCTGGGGTGGCGCAGCAGCGCCTGCACCGCTTGCGGGCGGTCGATCACCAGTTGGCCGCCAAAGGGCAGCCGTTTGACAGCGCGCAGCACCGCCGCGTCGTGCGCGGGCAAGTCGGTGCGCTTGGACAAGGTGGCCAGCGACACCGGTTTGGCCTTGCCCAGGCCGCGCACGCCGGCTTTTTGCTCCAGCGGCTCGATCTTGCGCACGCGGCCCTGGGCATCGCTCTGCACCGTCCAGATCAGCCGGTCGGCGGCCGCGCCGGTGCCCGCAGCGGCTGTGCCGGCCACGCTGCCGAGGGCGACGATGGCGGTCAGCGCCTCGCGCCAGCGGTCTACCGGCGCACTGATCGGGAACGGCGCCGATGCGTCCACCGGGTGGCTGGCACCCGGCGCCTGGCCCAGCAGCAGCGCGGCGCTGTGCCGCGTCATCATCGCCAGCCAGGGTTGGCCGCTTTTCTCAAACGCCTCGGCCAACCCGGCAGCATGCGGCGCCAGCACCGTGGGCTGCGCCGGTGTGTGGCCCAGCCAGGCCGCCAGCAGCAGATGGCTGAGCTGCTCCAGCCCGTGCAGGCGCGCGCCTTGCAGCGGCACGAACATAAAAACTCGCGCACTGCGCGGCGCGTCGCCCAGCCGCTGGTCGATAGCCTCTTGCCAGAGGCCCCAGAAGGTGTAGGCATCGGCATCGCGCTTGCCGGCCTCAGCGGCAGCAAATTTGCGCGCTTTTGTCCACAGCGCCGGGTCGGGTTGGGCGATCAGCGCCAGCGCGTAAAACCAGGCGGTGGGCGCCGTGAACAGCAATTTGCGCTTGCCGGTGAGGGCGGCCTGCTCTTTCCAGGCCAGCTCAAAGGCCAGCGCGCCGGCCGCGTAGTGGCCTTCGGCAATGTCGGCAGCGGCGCGCAGCGCCTGGGCCCCGGGGTCGTCCACGCCCAGCAGCACACGGCGTGCTTCGTCGCGCTGGCCGGCCAGCACCAGGCGCTCGGCCAGGCGCAGGCGCAGGCGGTCTTGCAGCGCATCGGGCCGGGGCTGGGTTTGCAGCAGCAGCCAGGCCCACAGCGGCCGGGTGTGCACCTCACAATCACCGCCCAGGTGGTTGAGCAAACCGCGCAGCAGCCGGTCGCGCAGATCAGCGTCCAGCCGCGTCCACAGGGCCACATCAAACGGCCGCAAGAAGGCCACCGCCAGCAGGCCAGGCTGCTCGGGTGAGTTGCTGCGGCTCAACCGGCACAGCCGCTCAAACGCCGCCATCGTGCCGCCCGCATGCACGACCACCCGCAGCGCGCCGATCAGCGCGTCCTCGCCAAACAGCTCCAGGTGCCAGGTGTTGTCAAAGCGCATCAACCGGCGCCAGGCGGCCCACCAGCCCTCGCGCTGCCCGGGGTCTTGCACCAGCACGGCAAAACGGGGCCAGGCCAGCGGCGCGTCCACCCACCACTGGGCCTGGCTGCTGGTGATGGCCAGCCCGGCCCGGTGCAGATCAGCCAGCAATTTGCGCAGCTCGGTCGGGTTGAAGCTGGTGCGGCGCGCGGTGCGGTGCTCACCCAGCAATTCAGCCAGTCTGCTGATGTTGATCGGTGCCTGCATGAAACACAGCGCATCAAACACGGTTTGCAGATCGGGCGGCAGCTGGCTGACCAGGTCGGCAGGAGAGGGCATGGCAGGCAGGGCGTCAGCAGGCGGGCCGCCAGTGTAGAAGCCGGCATCGCCGCAGCGACAAGCCGTGCGGCCCGGCCCCGCCGCCCGGCCGCATCGCGTGGCGTTTCAGACAAATCGCCGGTGGCGCGACAATCCGCTTCCCGCAAGAGGTGACTTCCATGACCGCACGCACGCTCTACGACAAGCTTTGGGACGACCATGTCGTCTGTTCCGAGGAGGACGGCACGGCCACCCTCTACATCGACCGCCACCTGGTGCACGAGGTGACCAGCCCGCAGGCCTTTGAGGGCTTGCGGCTGGCTGGCCGCAAAGTGTGGCGCGTCAGCTCCATCGTGGCCACCGCCGACCACAACACCCCCACCACCGGCTGGGCGCAGGGCTATGACGGCATTGCTGACCCGATCAGCAAGCTGCAGATCACCACGCTGGACGACAACATCGCGGCGTTTGGCGCGGCGGCCTACTTTCCGTTTTTGGACAAACGCCAGGGCATCGTGCATGTCATCGGCCCCGAGCAGGGCGCCACGCTGCCGGGCATGACGGTTGTCTGCGGTGACAGCCACACCAGCACGCACGGCGCATTTGGCGCGCTGGCCCACGGCATTGGCACCAGCGAGGTGGAGCATGTGCTGGCCACGCAAACCCTGCTGGCCAAAAAAGCCAAAAACCTGCTGGTGCGGGTGGACGGCGTGCTGCCCCGGGGCCTGACCGCCAAGGACATCGTGCTGGCCATCATCGGCAAGATCGGCACGGCCGGTGGCACCGGCTACACCATCGAGTTTGGCGGCGCCGCCATCCGGGCGCTGAGCATGGAAGGCCGCATGACCGTGTGCAACATGGCCATCGAGGCCGGCGCCCGGGCCGGCCTGGTGGGCGTGGACGAGACGACGATCCAGTACGTCAAAGGCCGGCCGTTTGCGCCCCGGGGCCTTGAGTTTGAGCAGGCCGCCGCGCTGTGGCGCACGCTGCGCAGCGACGACGGCGCGTTTTTTGAT
>JANMKO010000791.1:0-2293 GCA_031372085.1 Betaproteobacteria bacterium | reverse complement strand
AGCACCGCACCCCAGAACAAAAACAAGGGCTGGTGCAGCAGATACAGCGTGAAGGTGTAAGCCGCCACCCACCGCACCGGCCCCTGCACCGCCAGCAGCAGGCCGCCCAGCCGGTGCGCCACCCGGCGCACGCCGGCAAAGTGCAGCATCACCAGCAGGCCCAGGCCATAATCGCCGATGAAAAACCGCGAGAAGGTGAGCTGGATGAAAGCCGGTTTGCCGATCAGCGACTCCAGCCACCGGCCCGCAGCGGCCTCAACACCCCAGTGCAAAAACAGCGCAATGCCCAGTGTGCTGAAGGCCACCAGCGCCCAGCCCAGGGATTCCGGGATATCGGCCAACCGGCGCCAGCGGAACAGCGCCACGCCCATCGCCCACACCGGCGCCAGCAGCACGATCTTGGGCCCCAGCAGCAGGGCCAGCAGGCCGATGGCCGGCCAGGCCCTGGCGCGCGGCAAAAACGCCAGCAGGCCGAAACCGAGGTAATACCAGCTCTCGTAGCAGATCGACCAGTACGGCACATTCGAGAAACTGGTGATCGAAACAAACCACCACTCGTTGGCCATCAACAGGCTGGCCAGCACGCGCAGCACAAACTGGTCGTACGGGTAGCCGTAAGGCCCGGCCAGCAACTGCCGGCCAATACTGTCCAGCAGCAGCGTGAGCAGCAGCGCCGGCACGGCAACCGAATAAACCCGGGACAAGCGGCTGGCGGCGTAAGTGGCCCAGTCGCGCTCTTTGGTGGCCGTGATGTAGGCGATGACATAGCCCGACAGCACAAAAAACACGATCACCGCGCTGTGCCCATATTGGCTGGCCGGCAGGACGGGCTCGACCAGCCAGCGCTGGTTCGAGTGGTACAGGTAGACCAGGCAGGCAGCCAAAAAGCGCACCAGATCGAGGTAGACCGAAAACGGTTTGGGCATCGCGGGGCTGGGCATGGCCGCCGGGGTGGGCGGGCGCAGGGTTTCGGTCATCGGCTTTTTGATGATCGGTTATTGCGTTACGAGCTCGCCGCAAATCACGCCGTGTATCACGCTGCGAATCACACCGCAAAATCACGCCGCAAAATCACGCCGCAAATCATGCTTCGATTTTGAACTGCGGCGCGTGGCGCTGCATCCATTGCTCCAGCATCATCAATATCCACACCAGCTCACCGTAATAACCCGGGTGGCTGGGCAAATACGCATTCACCAGCTGGGTGATGAAGTCAGGCCGCACGATGCCGCGCGTCGACAAACTGGCCAGTGAATCAACGGCCAGTTTTCTCAGCGGCGCGTCGCGCGTCGCCCAGACGCCAAACGGCAGGCCAAAGCCCTGTTTTTTCTTGCTGATGATCTGGTCAGGCAAAAACCCGCGCAGCGCCTCTTTGAAAAACCAGCGCAGTTTCAGGCGTTTCAGTTTGTAGTCGCCGGGCAGGCGCATCGAGAAATCAAGCATCACCGCTTCAAGAAACGGAAACCCCACCGCCACGCCCGCCAGCCGGGTGGTGCCGCACACTTTGGGCAGGTCACTCTCGGCCAGGGTGTAGCGCCAGTCAAAGGCCAGCGTGCGGTCTAGCTCGGTGCTGGCGTGGGCCTGGTCCCACACCGCGCGCTGCTGGCGGGCCGGGTCGGCCTGGTCGATGCGCGCCAAAAAATCAGGCGTCAGCACCGTGTCGGCGCCCAGCCGGCGCAGCAGGTTGTACATCTGCAAGCGCTCGGGCATCGGCACTTTGGCCTGCTCGATATAACTGGCGCCCTTGCGCAGCAGCGGCAGCCGGGCCGCCAGTGGTGCTTCTAGCAGCGGCTCCAGCAGGCCCGAGCGCAGGCCGGCCGGCAGCTGTTGATACCAGCCAAAAACCCGCTGTTTGGCATAGCGCGAATTGCCGCCAAACAGCTCATCACCGCCGTCACCGGCCAATAGTTTGTGCACCCCGTCATCACGCGCAAACTTGGCGCAGTAATAACTGGGCAAGGCCGATGAGTTGCCAAACGGCTGGTCGTAAGAGGCCGCCACGTCGCCGATGCTGCGCACCAGGTCGGCCGGCGTCACATAATATTCATGGTGCTCGGTGCCAAAATGGCGGGCGGCGATGCGCGCAAACTCCATCTCGTCATAACCCTCGGCTGCAAAGCCGATCGAGTAACTGGCCGCCGGCCCGCCACTGGCCTGGCGGATCATGCCGGCCACGGTGGAGCTGTCGGTGCCGCCGCTCAGAAAGCAGGCCGGTTTGCTGCCGTCCAGTTGCTGGGCCACGGCGCTGCGCAAGACCGCCAGAAACTCGGCCTTCAACGCCGGGAATGACACA
>JANMKO010000768.1:0-4487 GCA_031372085.1 Betaproteobacteria bacterium | reverse complement strand
GTGGCGCTGCCGCCAGACGGGCCGGCGGTGGCCGTCACGGTGAGTGTGGGCGGTGCGTTTGCGCCGCAGTGGGTGCGCTCCACGCCCGGCATCTGGCTGCAGCGGGCTGACTTGCAGCTGTACCGCGCCAAGGCCGAAGGGCGCGACCGCGTCTGCCTTGAGCAATCGGCCGCCCCCAACGTCAGTGCGCAAGAGCGCGAGATGCTGTTGGGCGGCGCACCGATCCGGGATCTTGAATGACCGCAGCCGTGACCCCGCCCAATAGCCGATCCGGCGCCCGCATCACGGCGGTGACCAGCGGCAAGGGCGGCGTGGGCAAAACCTTTGTCGCCGCCAACCTGGCGGCCGCGCTGGCCCGGGCCGGCCAGCGCGTGCTGGTGCTGGACGCCGACCTGGGCCTGGCCAACCTGGACGTGGTGCTGAACCTGGCCGCCCGGGTGACGCTGCACGATGTCTTCACCGGCCGGGCCACGCTGGATGAGGCGATGCAGCCGGCGCCGGGCGGCTTTTCGGTGCTGCTGGCGGGCTCGGGCCTGGTGGAATATTCGCGCATGACGCCCGAGGTGCGCGACAAGCTGCTCGACGTCATGGCCCAGGTGCGGCCGCGCTTTGACCAGGTGCTGCTCGACACCGGCGCCGGCATCTCGGACGTGGTGCTGTTCACCGTCTCGCTGGCCGATGAGGTGCTGATCGTGGCCACGCCCGAGCCCACCTCGCTGACCGACGCCTACGCCACCATCAAGGTGCTGGCCAGCACCCAGCCACCGCGGCCGATGCGCCTGCTCGTCAACCAGACGCAGCGCCGCAGCGAGGGCCGCAGCGTGCGGGCCCAGTTGCAGCAGGTGGTGGACCGCTTTGTCAACACCGGCTTTGCGCCGCCGCTCAAGCTGCTGCTGCTGGGTGAGGTGCCGCTGGACGCGGCGGTGCGAGAGTCGATCCAGCGCCGCCAGTTGCTGCTGGAATCCACACCCGGCTGCCCGGCCGCCATCGCGCTGGCGGCGGCGGCGGGCAAATTGCTGCCGCCCTGACGCTGCCGCTACCTGCCCAGACTTGCCCCGATCTGGCCGGCGCCGCGTCGGGTTGCGCTCAGCGCCCCAGCCCGGCCAGCAGCACCATCAGCGCCCCGGCGCCGCCCTGCGGCCCGCTGGCCTGGGCAAAGGCGATCACCTCGGCGCGCTGCGCCAGCCAGCGCTGCACCCGGGCCTTGAGCACGGGCTGCCGGCCCGGTGAGCCGTGGCCCTTGCCGTGCACCACGCGCAGGCAGCGCTTGCCGCTGCGGTGGCTGTCACGGATGTAGCCGGCCAGCAAATCGCGGGCTTGGTCGCGGTTGCAGCCGTGCAGATCGATCTGGCCCTGCTGGGCCCAGAAGCCGCGCCGCAGCTTGGCCACCACATCTTGGCCGATGCCCGGGCGGCGGAAGCTCAGGCCATCGTCGGTCAGCAGCAATGACTCCAGATTGACCTCGTCCGACAGCGATTCGGCCAGCGCCGCCTGCTCGTCCAGCTCGCGCTGGCGCGGGTGCGGCGGCGGGCGCGGCAGGTGCATGTCGGCCCAGCCCGGGTCACGCAGCGGCAGCACCGGGCCCACGCTGCGCGCAAACAGGCCGCGCGGCGCGGGCGGCTGGTCAGCGGGTTGATGGCTGGGGTGTGCCACGCGCGCCGCATGCAGATCGGCCTGCGCCTGTGCCCACTTGGCAATCGCCTGCTGGGCCAGCCGCCGCGCTTCACGGTGCTGGCGCCACTCGGGCCCCAAATCGGCCAGGCTGCTGATCTTCACAACAATCCCCGTTCTGCAAACGACACCACATGGCCGTGGCTCACCACCAGGTGGTCTATGACCCGCACATCCACCAGGGCCAGCGCGCTTTTCAGCGTTTGCGTCAAAAACTCGTCTGACCGTGACGGCTCGGCCACGCCCGACGGGTGGTTGTGCGCCAGTATCACCGCAGCCGCGTTGCGCGCCAGCGCCAGCTTGACCACCTCACGCGGGTAGACGCTGGTCTGGGCCAGCGTGCCGACAAACATCTGGTCGAACTTGATCAGCCGGTGGTGGCTGTCGAGAAACAGCACCGCAAACACCTCGTGTGCCAAGCTGCCCAGGTGCAGTTGCAGATAGTCTTTGACGCCCTGTGGAGAGTCGAACACCGGCGCCGTCTCCAGCCGCTGGACCAGCGCCCGGCGGGCCATCTCCATCACGGCGGCCAGCTCGGCGCGCTTGGCCGGGCCCAGGCCCTTGACCGATTTCAATTCGCCCACGTCGGCATGCAGCAGGCCGGCAAAGCCGCCAAAGCGCTGCAGCACGGCCGCGGCCATCTGCAGCACGCCCTGGCCGGGGATGCCGGTGCGCAGCAGCAGCGCCAGCAGCTCAGGCCCCGACAGCGCCGCTGCGCCGTGCATCAGCAGTTTTTCTCGGGGCCGGGCGTCGGGTGGCAGGTCTTTGATCGACATGGTGTGGGGGGCGGTGGCCGGCGGCTGCGGCGCTTGGGGCGCCGCAGGGCGGCCAGGGCCCGCCGGTAGAATGAGATTTCAGTCTAGGTGTCCCGCCCGGGCGCCGCGTCCCCCATCACACCCCCCTTTAGCGTGACCACCATTCAGGAGGGGTCGTTCCTGACCCTGCACTACCGGCTTGCCGGGCCCGACGGCGCGGATGTGATCAACACCTTCGCCCACCAACCCGCCACCCTGTCGCTGGGCGCCGGCCAACTGGCCCCGGCGATGGAGCGCCGGCTGCTGGGCCTGGCCGAGGGCGCGCGCCAGGTGTTCGCACTCGGCGCCGGTGAGGCGTTTGGTGCGCGCAACCCGGCGCTGTTGCAGCGCGTCAAGCGCACCTTGCTCACCGAGCTGGGCGATGCGCACGCCGACTACCACCCCGGCGACGTGGTGCAGTTCCCCACGCCCGACGGCGCTGCCCACTATGCCGGCGTGGTGCGTGAGGCCGGCGACGGCTGGTTGCTGTTCGACTTCAACCACCCGCTGGCCGGCCAGCCGGTGACGTTTGAAGTGCAAGTGATCGGGGTGCTGTGATGCGCGCGCCGCTGGCCATGCCTGCAACCAAAGACACCGCACCGGCCGCGCTGGTGAGCGATGTGCTGCTGGCCGAGCCGCGCGGTTTTTGTGCCGGCGTTGACCGCGCCATCGAGATCGTCGAGCGCGCGCTGGTGCGCTTTGGCGCGCCGATCTATGTGCGCCACGAGATCGTGCACAACACCTATGTCGTCAATGATTTGAAGGCCCGGGGCGCGATCTTCATCGAGGACCTGGCCGATGTGCCGCCGGGCGCCACGCTGGTGTTCAGCGCCCACGGCGTGAGCCGGGCGGTGCGCAACGAGGCCGACGCGCGCGGCTTTCAGGTGTTTGACGCCACCTGCCCGCTGGTCACCAAAGTGCATGTCGAGGTGGCCAAGCTGGCGCGTGAGGGCTTTGAGTTCATCATGATCGGCCACAAAGGCCACCCCGAGGTAGAGGGCACGATGGGCCAGTTGTCGCAAGGCATCTATTTGGTCGAAGACGTGGCCGACGTGGCCGGTGTGCGCCCGCTGGGCCAAAAACTGGCGGTGGTGACGCAAACCACGCTCAGTGTGGACGACGCGGCGGCCATCCTGGCCGAGGTCAAGCGCAGGTTTCCGCAGGTGCGAGAGCCCAAGCAGCAAGACATCTGCTATGCCACGCAAAACCGGCAGGACGCTGTCAAGCTGATGGCGCCGCAGGTCGATATCGTCATCGTCGTGGGCAGCCCCACCAGCAGCAACAGCAACCGGCTGCGTGAATTGGCCCAGCGGCTGGGCACGCCGTCGCACATGGTCGATACCGCCGATGACCTGCAAGCGGCCTGGTTCGAGGGCCGGCCGAACGTCGGGCTGACAGCCGGTGCGTCAGCGCCCGACATCCTGGTGCAGCAGGTGATCGCCCGGCTCAAGGCGCTGGGCGCGGTGGGCGTGCGGCGCATGGCCGGCGTGGCCGAGACGGTGCACTTCCCGCTGCCGATGGGGCTGGGCGACAAATCGATGAGTCAGGTCTCCGCCTCTCGATCCTGAGCCGTTCCATCGCCGCCCCGATGTTGAACGGCACCCCAGCGGTGCCGTTGTCACGATGCAAGCCCGTCAAAAGGACACTCCCCATGCTCGACATCACCCAACTGCGCCGCGATTTGCCCGGCGTTGTGGCCCGGCTCGACGCCCGCAAGACGCCGCAGCCCTATCTGGACGTGGCGCGCTTCTCGGCACTGGAGGCCGAGCGCAAAACCCTGCAAACCCGCACCGAGGCGCTGCAAGGCCAGCGCAACAGCGCGTCCAAACTGATCGGTGAGCGGCTGAAAAAAGGCGAAGACGTCGCCGCGCTGAAGGCGCAGGTGGCCGGCATGGCCGACGAAATGGCCCAGGGCGCGCGCCGGCTGGACGCCCTGCAGGCCGATCTTCATGCGCTGCTGATGGCCATCCCCAACCTGCCCGATGCCAGCGTGCCGCTGGGCGCGGACGAAGCCGGCAATGT
>JANMKO010000760.1:0-2010 GCA_031372085.1 Betaproteobacteria bacterium | reverse complement strand
CCGGTGTGCAACATTGCCGCCGTCTGGCCGCTGGCGCGCCAGGGCGGCCACGGCTATTTGAAGGAGTTGGTGCGCAACCCGCTGATCCTGGCCACGGTGGCCGGGCTGGTGGCCAATCTGGCGGGACTGCATTTGCCCGATCTGGTGGCCACCACGATGGCGCGCATCGGCGCGGCGGCGCTGCCGCTGGGCTTGATGGCCGTGGGCGCCGGCCTGCGCTTTGGTGCGCTGCGGCAGGGGCCACGGCTGGCGGCGGGGCTGATGGCCATCCGCCATGGCGCGCTGCCGGCGCTGGCCATCTGGCTGGTGATCCGGATGGGCCTGCCACCGGCCCAGCAGGCGGTGATCGTCGCCTTTGCCGCCATGCCCACCGCCAGCAGCGCGTATGTGCTGGCCACCCGCATGGGCGGCAATGGCGCCTATGTGGCCGGGCTGGTGACGGTATCGACCCTGCTGGCGATGCTGGGGCTGCCGGCGGCGCTGGCGCTGCTGGCCGCACTGCGCTGATCGGGCCGCGCCAGGCCCCGCGGCGCCAGCCCGCTGCCGGTCAAAGCGGCTGCACCTGCACCTTGCGGAACTTGATGGTGCCGCGCCCCCATTGCAGCGCAATCGGCCCGCTGGCCAGCTTGGCGTCTTCAACATCCACCGTCGTCACCCCGTTCAACACCAGCACCAGCCGGGTGCCGCGCGCCGATATCTCGTAGGTGTTCCACTGGCCGCCGGCCTTGGGCATCGGCGCGGCCACCTTGGCCACCTTGACGATGGCGCCGGTGCCGTAGGTCGGGTCCGGGCGCTGGTCGAAGATATTGGCCTCGTAGCAGTTCTCGTCGGTGATCCTGGCGGGGTCTTGGCAGCGCAGGAAGACGCCGCTGTTGGCATCGTCACTCGACCAGAACTCGGCGCGCAGCCTGAAATCCTTGTAGCTGGCCTTCGACACCAGGTAGGCCGGGTCTTTGCCGCCCTGGCTGGCCTGGATGGCGCCGTCGCTGGCGCGCCAGTTGGCCTCACCCACACGGTTGAAATTGTCCAGGCCGGTGGCGCCGTCGATCAGCGTGGTCCACGGCCCGGCGCCGCCCCCGCTGGCGCAGCCGCCCAGGGCGGCGGCGATTGACAACGCGGCAAGAACAGCGGTGCTGGGTTTCATGGGGCGGTCTCCTTCTGGGTTGGTTTGACTGTTTTGGGTCGGGAGCGCGCATGTTGCGTGGCCGGCAGGGCTTTGCGCAAGGCCCGTGACGGACGGCAGGCCGGCGCCCGTCAGCGCGGCGCCGACCGGCTGCGGGCCACGGCCGCCGGCAAATCGGGCCACGGCGGCTGGTCGGGCGCAAAGCGCTGGCGCAGGTAGGCCGCCAGCTCGGCGATCTGGGCGTCGTCCAACGCATGGCGGAAGGCCGGCATGTGGCCGATCTGCACAAATGCCGGCTGCCAGATGCCGTCCAGCACGGTGCGGATCAGGTTGTCGGGCCGGGCGCTGTGCAGATTGGCATTGAGCGCCAGCGGCTGGTTCAGGCCTTGCACTTCGGGGCCCAGCAGCGCTGTGCCGGTGCCGTCGTGGTGGCAGGCGCCACAGGCCGACTCGAACAGGCGCTGGCTGGGGCCGGGGTGGCGGCTGGCATGCTCGGCCGCCAGCGCCACGCGGCTGGCTGCGTCCAGCCTGGCAGCGGCGGTAACGGCGGCGTTGGCGCCAATCGCGGCGCCCGGCGGCGGCTGCAGGGCCACCAGGTAGTGCGCCATCGCCTGCACGTCGCTGTCGGGCAGGCGGGCCAGCGCCTGCACCACCGGCGCCATCGGCCCACCGGCAATGCCGTGCTCACGGTGGTGACCCTGGCGCAGGTACTGCACCAGCGCCGGCTCGGTCCACGGCACCGGTGAGCGGCTGAGCGCGCCCAGCGCGGGCGCCTCCCAGCCATCGACCAAAGCGCCGCCCAGGTAGGCAGTGCGCTGCTGCTCGGCGCCCAGCGCATCACGCGGGGTGTGGCAGGCGCCGCAATGGCCCAGGCCGTTGACCAGGTA
>JANMKO010000695.1:0-1670 GCA_031372085.1 Betaproteobacteria bacterium | reverse complement strand
TCCGACCCAGGCCACCTGACCCATGAACCAGGATTTTTCGATCATCACGCTGGTGCTGCATGCCAGCTTTGTGGTGCAGTTGGTGATGGTGGGGCTGCTGCTCACCTCACTGGCCAGCTGGACGGTGATCTTCAACAAGCTGTTTGGCCTGCGCCGGCTGCGGCGCGGCAATGAGGCGTTTGAGCAAGAGTTCTGGTCGGGCAAGAACCTGAACGATCTGTTCAACAGCGCCAGCGGCAAGGCCGACAGCTCAACGATGGAGCGCATCTTTGCCAGCGGCATGCGTGAGTTCTTGAAGCTGCGTGAGCGCCGGCAAGAGGCGCAGGCCCAGCTTGACGGCGCACGCCGGGCGATGCGCGCCAGCCTGCAACGTGAGCTGGACGCCATCGAGGGCAATGTCGGCTTTCTGGCCAGCGTGGGCTCGGTCAGCCCGTATGTCGGCCTGTTTGGCACGGTGTGGGGGATCATGCATGCTTTTGTCGGGCTGTCCAACGTGCAGCAGGTCACGCTGGCCACCGTGGCGCCGGGCATTGCCGAGGCCCTGGTGGCCACCGCCATTGGGCTGTTTGCGGCCATCCCGGCGGTGGTGGCCTACAACCGGTTTGCGCGTGACATCGACCGCATGGCCATCCAGCTGGAGAGCTTTGTCGAAGAGTTCTCCAACATCCTGCAGCGCAACGCCGGGCAGCCGCCCGCCGCTGCGGCTGCGGCCCGGTAAGCCAGCATGCCCGCCGTCGTCTCCCGGGGTGGCCGCCGAGGCCGCCGCGCCATCGCCGAGATGAACATGGTGCCGTTTATCGATGTGATGCTGGTGCTGCTGATCATCTTCATGGTCACCGCGCCGCTGATCACCACCGGCATCGTCGATCTGCCCAGCGTCGGCAAGGCCGCCAACCGGCCCGCCCGGGTGGTGGAGGTGATCGTGGGCACCGATGAAAAATGGCGGCTGCGGGTGGACGGCGGTGAGCCGCAACCCACCACCGTGGGCAAGCTGGCGGCCGCGGTGAAGGCGCTGCAGGCGGGCGATGCCCGGGTGCCCGTGGTGATCTCGGCCGACAAGGCCGTCAAATACGAGCAGGTGGTCAAAGCGATGGATGTGCTGCAGCGCGCCGGCTTTGTGCGCGTGGGCTTGTCGGTCAAACAGGGCGGCTGACGGTGGCCGCCGCGCTGGCGCGTGCTGCACTGCTGCCGCGCAGCGACCACCGGCTGGGCCTGGGCGCGGCGCTGGCCCTGCTGGCCCATGCCGGGCTGATCGGCGCGCTGGCGCTGGGTTTGAATTGGCGCCTGCCCCGGCAGCAGGCGGTGCTCAGCGCCGAGCTGTGGGCCGCCGTGCCGCAGGTGGCGGCGCCGGGGCCGGCGGCGCGGCCTGCACCTTCCCCGGCGCCATCACCTGCCCCGGCCCCGGCACCAGCAGTCAAGCCGGAACCGGTGCGTCGCGCCGAGCCGCCACCGCCGAGCGCGGCTGAGCGGGAGGCCGAGATCGCGCTGGAAAAAGCCGCGCAAAAAAAGAATGTGCAGCAAGAAACACTGGCGCGGGAAGCGCGGGAAGCCGCCGAGCGTGAGCGCCAGGCTGCCGCCGACGCCAGGCGCCTGAAACAACAGCAGGCCGACCGGCAAAAGCAGGACGACAAGCGCCTGGCCGATGAAAAAGCCCAGGCACGGCAACGCGA
>JANMKO010000586.1:0-4677 GCA_031372085.1 Betaproteobacteria bacterium | reverse complement strand
GGTGTTGTCGCGGGTGTTGTCGGCATGCGGGTGGCGGCGGCGGTGGTCGCGGTTCAGCCAGGCTTTGAGCACAGCGGCGCGCAGGTAGGTCACCTCTTGCTCGGCCCGGCAGCGCATCACAGCCGCATTGAGCAACGTTGCCGGGTAGGGCTGGCCTTCCAGGATGGCGCGCATCCATTCACCGGCCAGCCGGGGCGGCACGTTGTCCAGCTTGCCTTGCAGCGCCAGGCTGGACAGCAGCCGAAACAGCGACGGCGCCAAGGGGTCGCTGTCAAATCGGCGCACCACCCGCAAGTCATCAAAGTGGCGCAGGATGCGCGGCGCCAGATCGGCAAACCGGGCGCGCAGCCAGAAGCGGATGCTGATGCGGGCGGCGTTGGGCGCCAGGCCCAGCACAAAGTAGGTCACATCACGCTCACCCACCGGCAATTGGCCGGAGCCCATCGCTTGGTACAGCGCCTGCACTGCACGCACACCGCGGTCGGGCTCGTCCTTCGTTTCGCCGAAGAAGTCGGCCAGCGTGAACTCACCGTCAAAGGTGCTGGCGCCGTCGGCCCAGAACACGGTAGACGCATCGCCCACCTGCACCCGGTTGCGTGAGCCTTTGTCCAGCAGATGGTTCAGCGCCGTGGTGTAGGCAAAAGCGGCGCGCTGGCCGACCGGGGCGTTCTCGCCTTGGCGTTCTGTCTTGCCGTAAGACTCGAAGGCCCGGGCGTTGAACGAGACGATGTTGGCGCCCGATGATTGCGCGCCCCACACGCCCTTGATCGACGCATGCAGGCGCTGCACCGGCGCGGGCACGCCGTCGATCAGGCAGGCCAACTGGCGCTCATCGCCTGGCGCTGTCGGCGCCACCACGGCGGCAATCACCGCCGGGCGCTGGCATACCAGATCGATATCGCCGGCCAGCCTGAACGTCATCACCAGGTTGGCCTCGCTGATGTCGGCCCAAGCCGGGTGCGCCTGCAAAACCGACCAATCGGCTTGATCCAGGGCCGCCAGCACGGCGCGCACACCTGCGTCGGCGCGTGCTGCGTCCGGCAGCGCCTCAATGCGGGCTCGAAACGCGGCTGTGGGGCTGGTATCGCCGTTGTTCTTGCGGCCGGTGTCCAGCCCAACCACATAGGCCGCGCTGTCCCACAGCAGGTTGGCTTTGATGCCTGAGGTTTTCTTCTCGCCCAGCGGCACCAGGAAAGAGCGTGCCCGCAGCTTCTTGCCGTCCAGCTCGCGGGTATCGATCAATTGCACGACCTGGCCGTCGGGTGCCAGCTCGATCAAAAACGGAATCTCCTTGTCTTCCAGCCCTGCGCTGGGCAGGCGCTGTGCCGGGTCGGGGTCGATGGCTTTGCGGTCGTAATACCGCACCAGTTCCTGCAAGATCATTGCCGCCCCCCCGCTGCATCCACCTCGATCACCCCGGCCGTCATCTGCGCCCTGAAAAACACCGGCTGCGGGTCGGTCGGGTGGCTGAAGTCCAGGTCATGCAGCATCCAGCCCAGATCACGGGTCTCGGCAATCGGTGCGGGCTCGGCACCGGGCGACGTGACCAGCCGCACCCGCGCATCAAATTCGCGGCAGCCCAGGTAAGGCTGGTTCACGCACTGGCCGTTTTCGGCCCGGCGCTCGAACATGCTGAAAAACTTTTGCGGCGGTTGCGGGTCGGGCCCGTTGTCCAGCACCTCCAAGTCGGCATGCACCCGGTAGGCCACATCACGCAGCAGCAGCGCGGCGCGTTGCTGGCGGTCGTCTTCCACCAGAATGCCCAGGTCGCCCGGGCGTGCAGCGTCACCGGCCGCCATCGCCTGCTGCACATTGCGGCTGGAGATCACCGAGGCCACCTCGTTGCGCCGCAGGTTGATCCAGCGCACCGGCCGCAACACCTCGATGCGCCGGATGTGCCAGCGGATCGCCGGTTTCCAGAGGATGGCCTCAAACACCGCCCGGGCTGCCGACGGCGTGATCACGTCGTACGACACCCGCTCCACTTTCATTTCGGGCCGGGTGAAGCAGGCGTAGTCGCCGGCTATCTCCAGGCAAAAGCGCTTTTTCATCGGTGAACTCCTCGTTTGAACATCAAGCCACCAGCCCCGCTGCATCGAGCAGTTGACCCTCGGGCAACACGCCCAGCCTGGCGTCGTAGCGCTGGTCATCGGTCAGCAAATACAAGCCGGGCAGCAACTCGTGCACATCGCCGCGCGCCTGCCACAGGTTCACCGTGGCTTGCCGCACCGTCACGGTGTAGCGCTGCAACTTGCGCAGCATCCAGCGCTCGGCTTTGCCCTGTCGCAACAGCGCGATCAGCGGCTCGATACGGGTGGCATTTGGGTTCGGGCTCTCGTAGCGCACGATCACGCTGGCTTGCTGCTGGTCGTCCACCAGGCGGAAGCGGTCGGCCGCCGTGCGGAACTCCATCACCATGTCGGGGTTGCTGCGCAGCAGGTCGACGATGCCGTGTTTGTCCAGGTTGGCAAAGCCGCCGTAGTACAGCGGAAAGTAGCGCGCAAAGGCGGCCGGGCTCAGCAGGTCTGTCAGGCCGTCTGCCGCAAACGCCGCCAAGGTGCTGCGGGTGGCGTCGGCGCCAGCCCGCAGCGCGTGCAGCGTGCGCGGCAAGTCGCGCACAAAAACGCACACCTGGCCTTGGCCCAGCAAGCCCTCACGGTTGCAGCGCCCGGCTGCCTGGGCGATGGAATCAAGCCCTGCCAGCGCCCGGAACACCACCGGGAAATCGATGTCCACACCCGCTTCCACCAATTGGGTGCTCACCACCCGCAGCGGCCGCACATCGCGCCCGGCGCGGCGTGCGGCCAGCCGGTCGCGCATTTCCTGGATCACATCGGCCCGGTGCTGGCCGCACATCGCTGCCGACAGGTGCAGGCTTGGGTCGCCGGTGCGCTGGTCAAGCGACGCGACGATCTCGGCCGCATCGTTGCGGGTGTTGACGATCACCAGCACGCTGTCGTGCACCGCCAGGCGGTTGATCAGATCGGGCGTCGGCAGCGGCGTTTGCAGGTCGGCGGGCCACTCGATGTCCACCCGCGCCAGGCGGGCAAACAGCGCCGCCTCGTCATCGATGATGCGGCGCGGCGGCGGCAGGCCGCGCAGGCCTTGGCGGGCATCAAAGCGCCGCAACTCGGCCAGCGCCGGCTGGGTGGCGGTGCACAGCAGCACGGTGACGCCGTAATGCGATACCAGCAGATTCAGCGCGTCCAGGATCGGCTGCAAGAACTCCGCCGGCAGCAGCTGCGCTTCGTCCAGCACGATCACGCTGCCCGTCAACCGGTGCAGCTTGCGGCAACGTGAGGTGCGGGCCGCAAACAGCGACTCGAACAACTGCACATTGGTGGTGACGACCAGCGGCGCGTCCCAGTTCTCGCAGGCCAGGCGGCTGCGGCTGGTCTCGTTGCGCTCGATGTCGTCGGCCTGGCTGTGGTGCTCTACCAGCGCGTCACGGCCGAAGACTTGCGCAAACACATCGGCGGTCTGCTCGATGATGCTGGTGTAGGGGATGGCGTAGACCACCCGTCGCCGGCCGTGCTGGACGGCATGGCGCAGCGCAAATGCCAGTGACGACAGCGTCTTGCCGCCGCCGGTGGGCACGGTGAGCGAGAACACGCCGGGTGCCTGCAATGCCTTGTCGCGGCACTGTTGCAGCACCTCAGCGCGGGCGCGCATCACCGGCTCGTCTGATCGGCCACTGGCCGCCACGTCGGCGGTCTTGCGGGCCAGAAAGTCGTCCAGCTGCTGCTGGTAACGGCCCAGGCCGGCGTGCCCGGTGCGGGCGGTGGACTTTTTGCGGTCCATGTACGCCTCGGTGTCGAGGAAGTCGGCATCCACCAGCGCCGAGAACACCAAACGCACCCACAACGACCAGGCCAGCGGGTTGTTGCCCCGTGCGCCGGGGATGGCTTGCGCGACGGCCCGCAGGTCAAACCCGGCGGGCAGGGCCAGCAGCGCGGGGGCATCGGCCTGGGCATCGGTCAAAGCCTCGGCATACTCTTTCTCGCTCAACGCTGCGCCGGTGCCCAGCAGCCGGGCGTCCAGGCTGCCGGTCCAGTCGGCCAGCCCGGCGTGGTGGCCGGCAATCACATAGGCCAGCACCCTTGCCAGGCGGGCAGCGTCGGGGCCGTGGGCTTGCTCGAAGACCCGCAAGGCGTGCAGCGCACCGGCGGCAGAGTGCGATTTTTCGCTGCCTTGCGGCAATCGGCCCTCGATGTGGGCGTCCGCCACCTGACGGATGTAGCGCTGAAACCCGGGCCGGTACTTGCCCAGGTCATGCCACTGGCCGGCCAGGCCGGCGAATGCGGCGCCCCAGTCTTGCGCAAACTGCGCCGCCAGCGCGGCCACCTGCTGCAGGTGATCAACCAGGCCATGCGCCGGCTGGTTGGCGGGATCGTCCGGGTGGCTGTGGGCCCAGAATTTGGGTTGCATGGTGGTTGGGATGGCCGGTGAGGGGTTGATGCTGCCGTTGGCCGGGCTCACAGCGTGAGCCCGGCCACCCCCGCCACCAACTTTTCCCGCACCAACGCCCGCAACCCATCCGGCCCCAGCACCTCCACGGCCGGCACATGCCGCAGGATGTCCATCACCAGCTCACGCGGGTCGGCATACGGCAGTTCCAGCACATAACGCCCATCGGCCTCAAACACCCCGCGCTGCGCCGGGTGCCAGGTTTCTGCT
>JANMKO010000574.1:0-3182 GCA_031372085.1 Betaproteobacteria bacterium | reverse complement strand
GCCGCGCCAGGCATCAGCCCGTGCCCGGCGCCGGCCCGGGCAGGTTCTGCAACTGCGCCGGCAAGGCCGCCAGCAGCAAAGCGCGGCGTTTGTAGGTGGCGCGGCGCTTGGCCGGTACGTCGCGCAAATCACGCGGCGCCCGCTGGTTGGGCAGGGCCCAGATGTCGTTGGCCTGTTTGTGCCCGCCCAGATCGGCCCAGAAGGCGCGGTAGTCAAACGACACCTGCAGCGCCCGCTGGTACCACTTTTTCTTCACATGGTGCTGCGGGTCCACCCCCGACAGCGCCTGGCCCCAGCGCCGGCACAGCACCCGCAGCACCTCTACCAGCAGGTACGGCGGACGCAGGCCTTGTGCCGTGTGGGTGAGCTCGCGGATGCCTTGCATGGCGGCTGCGTCTTGCGCAGGCGCCCCCTGCACCGACCCGATCATCAGCCGGTTGCGCAGCAAGAACGAGAAGCTGAGCTGGCAGACCCGCACGCCCTGGGCGGTGTGCAGGGCCAGCGTCCACATGCCCTCGCGCTGGCAGACCTCGTTCAAGCCCAGCGTGACGGTGGCCCCGCCGCCCAGCGTCCACAGCACCACCTGCTCACGCCCGGCGATGCGCGCTGCGGTGCCGATGCCAAAAGCCTGGGTGGCGGTGGCCAGATCGTGCTGCAAATGGCTGAAGCGCTGGGCCACGCTGTAACGGCGGTCCATGAACGACTGCACCAGCGGCTCAAAACTCTTGGCCTGCCGCGCAAAAACCGCCTGCCAATGGCTGTGCCGCTCCAGCACGGCATTGAACTGCGGCCGGTACGGCTGGGTTTTCAGCAACGACCAGGCCAGCTTGATCTGGCGGCCGATGTTGCTGCGCCGGGTGTGGGTGGCCCCCCGCATGGCGTTGAGATCGGGCCACAGCACCCGGGCGGCACGCGGCGGCGACAAGCAATCGACAGACAGCAGCATGGCGGGGTGCGGTGGTGACCTTGGCATCGGCCCACCGTTCGAATCAAAAAAACCAGAGCTGTCTGGCGGCATGCGAGGTGGGGGCGGACGCCACAAGCGGCCGGCCGGCGCGCAGCGGTCAACCGCGAGCGAGCAGGAGTGTAATGATTTGTAAACGCCCACAGCCGGGTGCTGCGCAACCACCCCCGACTCCCGGGGCGGGTAAAAACCTAGCGGACTGCAGGGCGCAGGGCTGCCGGGTTGCCGGGTTGCCGGGTTGCCGGGCTACGGCGACTCGATCACATCGGCGCCTTTGGGCGGCACGAAGCGAAACACCTCGTCGGCCAGCTTCGGGTTGGCCTCGACCGCCGTGAATTGCAGCAGCGAGCGCTGGCCAAACACATCGACGATCTCCAGCGCGGCCAGGGTTTTGGCCCGAAAGCCGATGCGGAGCGTCTGCACCGACGCGCCCTCTTTGACCCGGGGCACAGCCTGCACCCAGTCCAGCCCGTCTTGGGCGGGTGCGGCGCTCAGCTCAAAATCCTTGTCCATCGCGCCGCCGGCCAGCAGCGCGGCCGGCGTGGCGCCCAGCGCCTGCGACATCGCACGCACCGAGACCTGGTTCAAATCCACGTCATACAGCCAGACCTTGCGGCCGTCGGCCACGATCTGCTGCTCAAACGGCTTGCGGTAGACAAAGCGGAAACGATCTGGCCGGGCAAATTCAAACTGGCCGCTGGAGGTTTTTTTCTTCAAACCGTCGGGTGAGCTGACGGTCTGGGTGAAGGCCGCGCGGCCGGTTTTGACGTCACGCGCAAACTCGCGCAGCGTGTCCAGCGCATCGGCTTGCGCCGCCGCTGCCGCCAAGGCCCAGGCCAGGCCAATGCAAATTGATTTCATGCCGCCCACTCAGATGTCGCGTTTGGGCACCAGCAAATCGCGGTTGCCACTGGACGACAGGGCCGACACCAGGCCCGATTTCTCCATCTGCTCCAGCAGCCGCGCCGCCCGGTTGTAGCCGATGCGCAGATGGCGCTGCACCAGTGAGATCGAGGCTTTTTTGTTCTCCAGCACGATGGCCACGGCCTGGTCGTACATCGGGTCGGCCTCGCCCTCAGCACCACCCGCACCGCCACCACCCGGTGCGCCGTCGGCGTCGCCGTCCAGCACACCGCCTTCGAGGATGCCCTCGATGTAATTGGGCGCACCCTGGCTCTTCAGATATTCCACCACCCGGTGCACCTCGTCATCGGAGACAAACGCGCCGTGCACCCGCACCGGCACGCCGCCGCCGGGCTGCAAATACAGCATGTCGCCCTGGCCCAGCAGCGCCTCGGCGCCCATCTGGTCAAGAATCGTGCGGCTGTCGATCTTGCTGCTGACCTGGAAGCTCAACCGGGTGGGGATATTGGCCTTGATCAGCCCGGTGATCACGTCCACGCTGGGGCGCTGGGTGGCCAGGATCAAATGGATGCCGGCGGCGCGGGCTTTTTGCGCCAGCCGGGCAATCAACTCTTCGATCTTTTTGCCCACCACCATCATCAGATCGGCCAGTTCGTCGATCACCACCACCACAAACGGCAGCCGGCCCAGCGGCTCAGGCAGCTCGGGCGTCAGGCTGAACGGGTTGCCCAGCAGCTCACCACGCTCGGTGGCGTCGTCGATCTTTTTGTTGGAGCCGGCCAGGTTGCGCACACCCAGCTTGCTCATCAGCTTGTAGCGGCGCTCCATCTCACCGACACACCAGTTCAGCGCGTTGGCGGCCTGCTTCATGTCGGTGACCACCGGGCACAGCAGGTGCGGGATGCCCTCGTAGACGCTCATCTCCAGCATCTTCGGGTCGATCAGGATCAGCCGCACATCACGCGCTTCGGCCTTGTAGAGCAGGCTCAGGATCATCGCGTTGATGCCCACCGATTTGCCCGCGCCGGTGGTGCCGGCCACCAGGCAGTGCGGCATCCTGGCCAGGTCAGCCACCATCGGCGCACCGATGATGTCTTTGCCCAGGCCCATCGTCAGCTGGCTGAAGGCGTCGTGGTAGACCTGCGAGCCCAAAATCTCGGCCAGCCGGATCATCTGCCTTTTTGCATTGGGCAGTTCCAGCGCCATCGTCGTCTTGCCCGGGATGATCTCGACCACCCGGATGCTGACCAGCGACAGCGAGCGCGCCAGATCCTTGGCCAGGTTGACCACCTGCGCACCCTTCACGCCGGTGGCCGGCTCGATCTCGTAGCGGGTGATCACCGGGCCGGGTGAG
>JANMKO010000547.1:0-2688 GCA_031372085.1 Betaproteobacteria bacterium | reverse complement strand
TGAGCCACGACATCGTGCGCGCCGTCACCGAGGGCCAGACGGATATCGGCATCGTGGCCGGTGCGGTGCGCACCGAGAACCTAGAAACCATTCCGTACCGCGAAGACACCCTGATGCTGGTGGTGCCGCGCGGCCATGCGTTGGCCGGCGGCGGGCCGGTGGCGTTTGCCGACACGCTGGACCTCGACCATGTCGGCCTGCACCAGGCCAGCGCCATCCACGCCTTTTTGCGCCAGGCCTGCGACCAGTTGCACCGGGTGCTGCCCACCCGCATCGAGGTGGGCAACTTTGAGGCCGCCTGCCGCATGGTCGAGGCGCAGGTGGGCGTGGCCATCCTGCCCGGCTCGGCGGCGCGCCGCCATGCGCTGGCCATGGCCATCGACACCGTGGCGCTGAGCGACGACTGGGCGCTGCGCCGCATGCAGGTGTGCGTGCGCAACCTGGCCGCGCTGCCGTTGTTTGCCCGCGATCTGGTTGATTTGCTGGTGGCCGATGCGCAGGCGGCGGGGCCGCTGCCGGGTGGCGACGCACCGGCCCACCGGCAACCGGGGCCGGGCCCATGACCAGCCCCTGCAAAACCGAAGTAGAATCTTGAGCTTTGTTGTCAAACCGCGCATCGCCCCTTACCCCGGGCCACCGAGCGCATACCCCTTACGGATCTTGGAGTTAAATGACCACCATTCGCGTCAAAGAAAACGAGCCTTTTGATGTTGCCCTGCGCCGCTTCAAGCGCACCATCGAGAAGCTGGGCCTGCTCACCGACCTGCGGGCCCGCGAGTTTTATGAAAAGCCCACGTCGGAGCGCAAGCGCAAGAAGGCTGCGGCCGTCAAGCGCCACTACAAGCGCGTTCGCAGCATGCAGCTGCCGAAAAAGCTGTTCTAAGCCCGACGCCGTTTTCTGCTCCAGATCAACGCCCGCGCGGGTTTCCCAGCGGGCGTTTTGCATGGTGCGGCGTGTTTTGTTGATTGTTTTGTTGATTTGCCGGAGAAACCCCATGACGCTGAAAGACCAGATCACCGAGGACATGAAAACCGCGATGCGCGCCAAAGATGCTGCCCGCCTGAGCACCATCCGCATGCTGCTGGCCGCCGTCAAACAGCGTGAGGTGGATGAGCGCATCGTGCTGGACGACGCCGCCGTGGTGGCCATCGTGGACAAATCGATCAAGCAGCGCAAAGATTCGATTGCCGCGTTTCAAGGCGCCGGCCGCACCGACCTGGTAGACAAAGAGAGTGCCGAGTTGCTGGTGTTGCAGGGTTATTTGCCGGTGCGGCTGTCGGCGGACGAGGTGCAGGTTGCGGTGGCGGGCATCGTGGCGGCACTGGCCACCGAGCTGGGCCGGCCGGCCGGCGCTGGCGACATGGGCCGGGTGATGGCGGCGGTGAAAACCCAGCTGGCTGGCAAGGCCGAGATGGGCACGGTGTCAGCCGCCGTCAAAGCCGCACTGTCGAAATAAACTCAAGGCCATGAGCACCCCACTGCCCCTGCGCCAGATTGCCGACACGGTGTGTGTCGCCCCGCAACTTACGCCCGACGCGATGGCCGAGCTGGCCCGGCTCGGCTTCAAGAGCGTGGTCAACAACCGGCCCGATTTTGAGCACGGGCCCGACCAGCCGACCAGCGCGGCCATCGAGGCCGCCGCCCTGGCCGCCGGGCTGCAATACCGCTTTTTGCCGGTGGATGGCGGCTGGCAATCACCCGAGCAGATTGCCGAATTTGCCGCGCTGCTGGCCGAGTTGCCGGCGCCGCTGCTGGCGTTTTGCCGGTCGGGTGCACGGTCTACCCGGCTGTACCAGCAGGCAGTGGCGCTTTAGGCGCCCTCAAGCTGTCCCCCACACCGCTTGCGCCGTCTCGATCACCAGCCGCAGCTTGCTGCGCTGCGCCTCGATAGCGATGTTGTTGCCGTGCACCGTGCTGGAGAAACCGCACTGCGGGCTCAGGCACAACTGGTCGAGCGGCGCGTACTGGGCGGCCTCTTCGATGCGGCGCTTGAGCAAATCGGGGCTTTCCATCTCACCAAATTTGGTGGTCACCAGGCCCAGCACCACGGTTTTGCCTTTGGGCAAAAAGCGCAGCGGCCGGAAGTCGCCTGAGCGGGCGTCGTCGTATTCCATGAAGTAGGCGTCCAGGTTCATCTCGGCCAGCAGCGCCTCGGCCACCGGCTCGTAATTGCCGGCCGCCGCGTGCGTGCTTTTGAAGTTGCCCCGGCACAAATGCATCGCCAACGTCATGCCGGCCGGCTTGTGGGCCACCACCTTGTTGATGAACTGGGCGTAGCGGTGCGGCAGCTCGTTCGGGTCGTCACCACGCGCCCGCGCCGCCTCGCGCATCTTCTCGTCGCACAGATAGGCCAGGTTGGTGTCGTCCATCTGCACATAAGTGCAGCCGGCGTCGGCCAGGCTTTGCAGCTCTTGGCCGTAGGCCCGGGCCACATCGTCGTAGAACACCGGGTCGAGCTCGGGATAGGCTTCGCGGCTGATGCCGGCGCGGCCACCCCGGAAATGCAGCATCGTCGGCGACGGGATCGTCACCTTCGGGGTGTGGTTCGGGCCGACCTGGCTTTTGAGGTACTCAAAATCAGCCAACTGGATGTTTTTGACATGACGCACCTTGTCAATCACCCGGATCACCGGCGGTGACAGCTCTTGGCTGCCGTCAGGCCGCTGCACCAGCACCGGGATGTCGGT
>JANMKO010000538.1:0-1771 GCA_031372085.1 Betaproteobacteria bacterium | reverse complement strand
AAGTTGTCTTCATCGGTGCCAAAGGCCAGCTCGGGCTCGGCGCTGCGGCCGGCGATGCGGGCCAGCTCAGCCGCCTGCTGATCGGGTGCCAGCGGCCGGTAGGCGTACTCGATGGCCCAGAAATCATAGGGCCCGAGCACGGTCTGGAAGGCCGCCGCCGGTGCCTCACCGGGGCGCGGCAGGTTCATCGGCGCGTACTCCATCACCGAGCCGGTGAAAGCGTTGCTGCGGGTGAATTCAGGGTCACTGACCTGCTGCTCAGAGTAAACATGCGAGGCGCGGAAGTTGTGCCGCAGCCCCAGCGTGTGGCCCACCTCGTGCATCACCACCTCTTTGAGGTAGTCCAGCACAAATTGCTGGGCCTCGGGGCTGTCGGGGTCGATGTCACCGCGCGCCGCCAGCACGTCCAGGCCGTAGGCCAGTTGCTCGGCGGCCTGGTCGGCCATCTGGCAGCGGTGGGTGTTGTGGCGGCCAGTGCCGCTGGCGTGCGGTGAGTCAAGGCCCGTGCCACCTGTACCGCCCGCGCCATCATCCCTGCCGATTTGCAGCAACGCGGCCCAATCGGCGGGGCCGCTGCCGCCCAGCACCTTGGCGCGCAGGTTGCGGGCGCGGCGGAACTCCAGGCTCTCGATGCCGATGTTGGCGTCGAGGATCTCGCCGCTGTGCGGATCGACATGGCTGGGGCCGATGGCGACAAAACCCGGCGCGTGGTTGACCATCCAGCGCAGTGACGCGATGCCGGCGTCCAGCGTGTCGAAATCGGCGTCGTCGGGCTGCTGGCGCACGACGATGGCGTCTTTGAAGCCGATGCGCTCAAAGGCCGGGTTCCAGGCCAGCACACCGGCGCTGATGGCGGCGCGGTACTTCACCGGCACATTGCGGTCCAGCCAGTAGGTGATGGGCTTGACCGGCGCCGACAGCTCGGCGGCCGGGTCTTTTTTGTCCAGCCGCCAGCGCTCGACAAAGCGTTTTCGCGGGCTGCGCGCCAGGTCGTCTGAAAAATCATCGACCACGGTGACAAAGTGGCCCAGCCGCGGGTCGGCCGGCCGGGCGGCCATCGGCGTGGCCGGCAGCCGCGCCAGTGAGTAGTGCAGGCCCAGAAACAGGCTGCGCGGATCGGGCAGGCCGCTGGGCACGGTGGGCGCCGGCACACCCGGCGGCGTGCCCGGCTGGGCCACCGCCAGCGCGGCAGTGGCGTAGTGGTTGATCACCTCCAGCACCAGCAAATCAGGCTTGCCGCGCACGGCGGTGACGGCCGAGTTGCGGCCATCAAAGCCGTAGCTCTGGCGGAAGCTGCGCTGCAACTGCGCGCCCAGGCCCAGCAGATCACTGACAAACATCGCGCTGGCGTCCACCAGCACCGATTTGCGCTCTGGGTGCGGCTGGCTGGCCACCGGGTTGGCCGCCAGCAGGCTGTTGGACGCGGCCAGCGCCAGCGCCCGGGCCTCGGGCGTGCCAGGCGTGGCGACAAAATCATCGTTGATGGCGATGAGCTGCACCACGTTGTGCAGCCGGCGAAACTGCACCAGCCGGGGCGACGGCAGCATGCGCCCGCCGTACAGCTGGGCCTCGCCGATGCCGCTGGCCAGCTTGGGCGAGAAAAAGAAGGTCTGGTTGAAGTCTTCGGGCCGCAGCTCAAGCCAGACTTTATCGTCTTTTTGCCAGGCGGTGAACAAGCCGTCGCTTTTCTTGGCGTCTTTCATCACCAGCGCAAACGGCGGGGCTGGCCGGGCGCGGGGGCTGGGGGCGTGGCGGCCGGGCCCGACGCCAC
>JANMKO010000510.1:0-3127 GCA_031372085.1 Betaproteobacteria bacterium | reverse complement strand
CTGGCGGCGGCCGGCACCAAATGGAACTTCCTCAAATTCAAACCCGGCCTGGTGGGCGGCCACTGCATCGGTGTTGACCCGTATTATTTGACGCACAAGGCCGACATGATCGGTTACCACCCGCAGGTGATTCTGGCCGGCCGGCGCATCAATGACAGCATGGGCAAGTTCATTGCCGAGCAAACCATCAAGCAGATGATTGCCTCGGGCAGCCCGATCAAGGGGGCGCGGGTCAATGTGCTGGGCCTGACCTTCAAAGAGAACTGCGGTGATCTGCGCAACAGCAAGGTCATCGACATCATCAACGAGTTGAAGACTTACGGCGTGCAGGTGCTGGTGACCGACGCCCAGGCCGAGGCCGACGAGGCGATGCACGAGTACGGCGTCACGCTGCTGCCGCTGCGCGATCTGCCGCAGGCCGATGCGGTGGTGGCGGCGGTGGCACACGCTGAGTACGCCCGGCTGTCGATGCACGACATGGGCCGCATGCTGGTGCCGGGCGGCGCCTTCATCGATGTCAAGGCGGCGTTTGACGCCCAGGCGCTGACGGCGGCGGGTTACCGGCTGTGGCGTCTTTGACGCCGTGAGCCTGCCCCCGGGCCAGCCCCCGCTGGTGGTGCACGTGGTCTACCGGTTTGACGTGGGCGGGCTGGAAAACGGCATCGTCAACCTGATCAACCACATGCCGCGCGGCGCTTACCGGCATGCCGTGCTGGCGCTCACCGACGTGTCGGCCAGCTTTGCCCGCCGCATCACCCGCGATGACGTGCCCATCCAGGCACTGCACAAGCCGCCGGGCCAGGGTATCTGGCTCTACCCGCAAGTGCAGCGCCTGCTGCGCCAGTGGCGCCCGGCCATCGTGCACACCCGCAACCTGGCCGCGCTGGAGATGGTGGTGCCGGCCTGGGCGGCCGGCGTGCCGGTGCGCGTCCACGGTGAGCACGGCCGCGATGTGGAAGACTTGGCCGGCACGCTGCGCCGCTACCAGTGGCTGCGGCGGGCGTACCGGCCGTTTGTCAGCCATTACGTGGCGCTGTCGTTAGACCTGGCGCGCTACATGACGGGCCGGGTGGGCGTGCCGCCGCACCGCCTGAGCCAGATCTACAACGGCGTGGACACGGCGCGCTTTGCCCCGGCAGCGCAGGCGGTGGCCATCCCGGGCTGCCCGTTTGCCGCGCCGCAGCACTGGATTGTTGGCAGCGTGGGCCGCATGCAGACCGTCAAAGACCCGCTCACGCTGGCCCGGGCGTTTGCCCAGGTGTTGCAGATGCAGCCCGCGCTGCGCGACCGGTTGCGCCTGGTGATGGTGGGCGACGGCGCGCTGCGGGCCGCTGCCCGGCAGTTGCTGGACGACGCCGGGGTGGGCGCGCTGTGCTGGCTGCCCGGTGAGCGCCAGGACGTGGCCGACGTGATGCGCGGTTTGCAGTGTTTTGTGCTGCCGTCGCTGGCCGAAGGCGTGTCCAACACCATCCTGGAGGCGATGGCCACCGGGCTGCCGGTGCTGGCCACCGATGTCGGCGGCAATGCCGAGCTGGTGACAGCCGGCCGCACCGGTGCGCTGGTGCCGGCGGCTGACCCGGCCGCGCTGGCCCTGCAATTGCTGGCACTGGCCGAGCAGCCGGCACAGGCGGCGCGGCTGGGTGCGGCCGGGCGCGCCGACGTGGTAGCGCGCTGGAGCCTGCACACGATGGTGGGCGCTTACCAGGGCTTGTACGACCGGCTGCTGGTGCGCCAGCGCCAGGGCGTCGCACGGCAAGTACCCCGATGACGGCAGGACGCCGGCATGGCGCCGATCAAACGTGGGGGGTCGGGCCCACGCCAAGCCGCAAGGTGTGGCAGATGTCTGCCCCGCACCCGGCTTGGGCGCTGCCGGCCGCGTCCGGCGGGCCGGAAGTCCTCTAGCATCCCTGTTTTTTGCAGCTTGACCGCCGGCCGGCCACGCCACCCGGCCGCCACCCTCGACCCCTCGCGACCCCCACCCCCCCCCCCAAAAAAACCATGTGCGGCATCACCGGCATCTTCGACACCCGCGGCGGCAGTGCGATCAACCGCGCGGTCTTGCAGCGCATGAACGATTCACAGCTGCACCGTGGGCCCGATGAGGGCAGCCTGCACACCGAGCCCGGCCTGGGGTTTGGCCACCGCCGGTTGTCGATCATCGACATCGCCACCGGCCAGCAGCCGCTGTTCAATGAGGACGGCTCGGTGGTGGTGGTATTCAACGGTGAGATCTACAACTACCAGTCGCTGATCCCCGAGTTGCAGGCGCTGGGCCATGTCTTCCACACCAAGAGCGACACCGAGGTGATCGTGCATGCCTGGGAGTCATGGGGCGCCGATTGTGTGCAGCGCTTTCGCGGCATGTTTGCCTTCGCGCTGTGGGACCGCAACCAGCAAACCCTGTTCATGGCGCGAGATCGGCTGGGCGTCAAGCCGCTGCACTACGCGCTGCTGGACAACGGCCAGCTGCTGTTTGGCTCTGAGCTGAAATCGGTGCTGGCCCACGGTGGCCTGCGCCGCGACCTGGACCCGCTGGCGGTGGAAGAGTATTTTTCACTCGGCTACGTGGCCGAGCCGCGCACCATCTTCAGCCAGGCCTTCAAGCTGCCGCCGGCGCACACGCTGGTCTGGCGGCGTGGCCAGGCGGCGCCGGTGATCGCGCAATTCTGGGACGTGCGCTTCACCGGCAGCAACCCGATCAGCGAGGCCGATGCCTGCGCCGAGCTGCAGGCCCGGCTGCGTGAATCGGTACGCCTGCGCATGATTGCCGAGGTGCCGCTGGGCGCGTTCTTGTCGGGCGGGGTTGATTCGAGTGCCGTGGTGGCCACGATGGCGGGCTTGTCGGCCGAGCCCGTCAACACCTGCTCGATCGGCTTTGATGACCCCAAATTCAACGAGTCCGACTTTGCGCAAATGGTGGCCGACCGCTACCGCACCCGGCACCGGCTGGAGGTGGTGCAGAGCAACGACTTCGACCTGATCGACCTGCTGGCCCGGCTGTATGACGAGCCTTATGCCGACAGCTCGGCCATCCCCACCTACCGGGTGTGCCAGTTGGCGCGCAAACACGTCACGGTGGCGCTGTCGGGTGACGGTGGCGACGAGGGCTTTGGCGGCTACCGCCGCT
>JANMKO010000459.1:0-1579 GCA_031372085.1 Betaproteobacteria bacterium | reverse complement strand
GCTGATGTCGGGCATCGGCCTGCTCAGCCGGGCCACCGCGCCGCTGGCCGCCACCGCGCTGCTGCTGGTGCTGCCGGGCTACCGCGAGCTGCTGCTGGTGCTGGCCGGGCTGGGCGTGGCGGCGGTGCTGGCGTTCTGGCGCGCCAGGCCCCCGGGATAAGCCCGATGCCGAGCGCCTCGGCAGGCGCTGCTACGCTGTTGCAATCGCCCACGCAACGGAGCCCCCGCATGCAATTCACCCGCCTCGGCCACACCGGCCTGACCGTCTCTCGCCTGTGCCTGGGCTGCATGACTTACGGCGTGCCCGCGCGTGGCACCCACCCGTGGACGCTGGACGAGGCCGCCAGCCGGCCGCTGATCCGCCAGGCGGTGGAGCTGGGCATCAACTTCTTTGACACCGCCAATGCTTACTCAGACGGCACGTCAGAAGAAATCGTCGGCCGGGCGCTGCGCGACTTTGCCCGGCGCGACGAGATTGTGGTGGCCACCAAAGTGCGCTATGCGTCGCGCCAGGCGCCCAACATCGGCGGGCTGTCGCGCAAGGCGATCTTGTTCGAGATCGACGCCAGCCTGCGCCGGCTGGGCATGGACTACGTTGACCTGTACCAAATCCACCGCTGGGACCCGCACACCCCCATCGAGGAAACGATGCAAGCGCTGCATGACGTGGTGCAGGCTGGCAAGGCGCGCTACATCGGCGCCTCGTCGATGGCGGCCTGGCAGTTCTCGAAAGCGCAGCAGGCGGCCCAGCAAAACGGCTGGACGCGCTTTGTCTCGATGCAGCCTGAGTGGAGCCTGCTGTACCGCGAAGAAGAGCGTGAAATGGTGCCGCTGTGCCGCGACCAGGGCGTGGGCCTGATCCCGTGGAGCCCGCTGGCGCGAGGCCGGCTGGCGCGGCCCTGGGGCCAAGACACCGCGCGCATCGCCAGTGACACCTTTGGCGCCGGCCTGTTTGCCCACACCGAGGCCAATGACCGGCAGGTGGCCGACGCGCTGGCCAGCGTGGCCGCCCAGCGCGGCTTGCCGCTGGCGCAAGTGGCGCTGGCCTGGCTGCTGGGCCAGCCGGGGCTGACGGCGCCGATCATCGGCGCATCCCGGCCCGGGCATTTTGATGACGCGGTGGCGGCGTTGACGGTGGCGCTCAGCGCCGACGAGGTGGCGGCGCTGCAAGCACCGTATCTGCCGCATGCGGTGGTAGGTTTTGATTGAGCGGGTGGGTGCGGATACGGCCGGCGATGGCTTGTCAGCATTCGGCTCTTTGCGGAATTTGCTGGGTTGCCGGAATGCGGGCGTTCGATGGCTTGTGCTGGAGCGCCGGGGCGGGTTGCCGTGTTTTGCTACGTGCCCGGGCCAGAGGCCCGGGCGTTCGCCAGGCACAAACAGTCCACAGGACTGTTTGAGTCCGGGCTTACACCCCCCGGCGTCGCCAAAAAGCGGCCGCCCCCCCCCCGTTTACCTCCCCACAACACGCCAACCCACCCCGACGCTTGATCAGCAAGGTGGCGCGGCCAGGTTTCAAAGGACCCGCCGCCACCGGCGATGCCGGGCCGAGGGCGCCGGGTGACCGGATGCCGGAGGT
>JANMKO010000429.1:0-2987 GCA_031372085.1 Betaproteobacteria bacterium | reverse complement strand
AAAACAACCCACCGGCGGCCCCGGCATGGAGCGCCGCTGCGCTGCACGATGCAGATACGTTGGCCGAGGCCTTGCTGCTGCAGGCCGATGCGCTGACGGCCGCGCTGCAAGCTGCCAGCGGCCGACACAACCTGCAGGTGGTCAACCTGTGTGGCCGCCAGCGCATGCTGGCGCAGCGGCTGGCCAAGCAAGCCCTGCTGGCCGGCCTGTTGCCCGGGCCGCAAGCCGCCGCCCAGGCCGCCGACGCCAGCCTGACGATCCGCGAGTTTGAGGCCGCGCTGGCCGCACTGGAGCAAGCGCCACTGGCCAGCGATGCCATCCGCGCCGCGTTGGCCCAGGCCCGGGGCCAGTGGCAACGCCTGCTGGCTGGCCTGCGCCGCACGGCCGGCCCCGACGCCACTGCCGGCCGCGCCGCACTGGCGCGCGACAGCGACGCGCTGCTGGCCACCTTTGAAGCGCTGACCACGCTCTACGAGCACAGCATGCAGGTGCTGATGGGCTGAGCGCTGGATGGCCTGACGCCCTGACGGGCGGACGGGTGGACGGGTGGACGGGTGGACGGGTGGACGGGCTGGCGGCTGACACGCCGACGGCCTGCGCACCGGCCGGCGCTGCCGCTTTTGGCACGAATCGCGGCTGGGCGGCGGTGGCTGTCTGGCTATCATCGTTGTTAGGGGGAACGCGCGGCTACAGCTTGTCGCTGCGCAGGCCCGTCCTCAGAATGAATCCCCGCCTCGAACCGCTGCAACCAGGCCGCCCGCTGCCAGCCACCCCCGCCCTGATCCCCGCCACAGCGGCGTCTGATCGCCCCGGTACCGTGTTTCAACCCCTGCCCCAACCCACCTCCGCTGACATGGTCACCGACGGGCCTTTGGCTCAATCCCTGTTGGCGCTGGCCTTGCAGCAAGGGCTGGCTGTTGGCGTCAAGCAGGCGGACGATGGCCGCTACCTGATGGCCAACCCGGCGCTGGCTGAGTTGCTGGGTTGCCCGGCCGACGCGGTGGCCGGCCGCACTGACGTCGATCTGCTTGAGCCCGCACTGGCCGCGCTGCTTCGCGCCGCCGACCAAACCGCGCTGGCCCAGGGCACGCTGCTGGCCAGCGAGCACCGGTTTGAGCTGCGCGGTGAGCGCCGAGAGTTCCAGGTGCTGCGCGTGGTGGCCGGCGGCACCGCACCGGCAGCGGGCCGGCGCCTGATCTGCAGCGTCTGGCAAGACCTGGCGCCGCAACGCCATCGAGAGTCGCAGTTGCGGCTGGCGCTGGGCCAACTGGAGCAGCAGCAAAAAGCCAATGACAGCCTGCGCCAGGACTTGGCCGATCAAGGCCTGCGCGACCAGGCCAGCGGCCTGTACAGCCGGGCCCACTTTGATGACCAGATGCGGCGCGAGCTGGATTTGTCAGCCCGTGAGCACCGTGAGTTTGCGCTGGTCTACATGGCGTTTGATGCCTTTGGCGACAAGGTGCTGGCCCACGGTGCCGCCGCCCAAGACCGCATCTGTGAGGCGATGGGCCGGCTGCTGCGGGGCAATACCCGGGCCATGGATGCGTCTTGCCGCATCGATGAACACCACTTTGCGGTGCTGCTGTCGGGCGTGGGGCTGGCCACCGCGCATTCGCGCATGGAGGGCCTGCGCCGCCAATGCGCCACCCAGATCGTGATGCTCGACGGTGTCGAGTTGAGCTTCACCGTGGCGATGGGCGTGGCCAGCTTTCCGCACACCGCCCATGGCCACGATGAGCTGGTGGCCGCCTGCACCGCTGCGCTGGCCGAGGCCCGACGCCGGGGCGGCAACACCGTGGCACTGGCCAGCATCCGTTTTGACGCCGGATAACCCGCGCAGGGTGTCGGGTTAGGCGGGTCCGCCGATCTGGGCGGGGATGAAAGTCCGAATGTCAGGCCGCACTCGCGGCTGGCACACTGATGGGTTGCCGGTTTGACGCCGGCACGCCACACCCCCGGGTGGCGCTGGTTGATATTCCCCCCATTTCAGAACCCATCCGATGAGCGTCACCTCCCTTCACCAATTGCTGGCCACCGGCCGCCCCAGCGCACCCGCGATTGCCGCGCCGGGCCGATCAGCGCTCGACTTCCAGGCGCTGCGGGCGCTGATCTTGCAAACCCTGACCACCCTGAATGCCCTGGGCATCGGCCGCAATGACCGGGTGGCCATCGTGCTGAACAACGGCCCCGAGATGGCGGCCTGCTTTGTGGCCTGCGCCTGCGGTGTGGCCAGCGCGCCGCTGAACCCTGGCTACCGCAGCGACGAGTTTGAGTTTTACTTGACGGACCTGCACGCCAGGGCGCTGATCGTCGAGCAGGGCAGTGCCTCGCCGGCAGTGGCGGTGGCCCAAAAACTGGGCGTGCAGGTGCTTGATCTGGTGGCCCTGGCTGATCAGGGTGCCGGCAGTTTTGTGCTGCAACCCCGGCAAGTTGGCGAGGCGTCGCCGATGCAGGCGCCGGTGCCCGCCGCCGCTGAGGCCGGCGGCCTGGCCCAGCCCGACGACATCTCGATGGTGCTGCACACCTCGGGCACCACGTCCCGGCCCAAGATCGTGCCGCTGTCGCAGCGCAACCTGTGCGCATCGGCCACCAGCATCGGCCGCACTTTGCAGCTGGCAGCGGGCGACTGCGGGCTGAACATCATGCCGCTGTTCCACATCCATGGCCTGATCGCCGGGGTGCTGGCGCCGCTGGCGGCCGGATCGCAGGTGTTTTGCACGCCGGGCTTCAATGCGCTGAAGTTTTTTGGCTGGATGGACGAGGCAAAACCCACCTGGTACACGGCGGTGCCCATGATGCACCAGGCCATCGTCAGCCGGGCGGGCAAAAACGCCGAGGTGATTGCCCGCCATCCGCTGCGCTTCATGCGGTCATCGTCGTCGTCGATGCCGCCGCAGGTGATCCGTGAGCTGGAGGCGGTGTTTGGCGCCCCGCTGATCGAGGCCTACGGCATGACCGAGGCCACCCACCAGATGACGTCCAACCCA
>JANMKO010000395.1:0-5121 GCA_031372085.1 Betaproteobacteria bacterium | reverse complement strand
TCACTCGATGTGTTTGGTGTGCACGGCGTGGGCGGCATCGTCGGCGCGCTGCTGACGGGGGTGTTCAACAACCAGTCGCTCGGCGGCCCGGGCCTGGTGTCGGATTGGGTGACGGCCACGGTGTCGAGCACCGGCATCGTTGACCAGTTCATCATCCAGGCCAAGGCGGTGGGCGTGACGGTGATCTGGTCGGCGGTGGTGGCGGCGGTCAGCTTCAAGATCGTCGATCTGGTGGTGGGCCTGCGCGTGACGGAAGAAGAAGAGCGCGAGGGGCTGGACATCAGCTCACACGGCGAGACGGCTTACAGCAAGTAGGTTGACTGCCAGTCGCTTGTGTTTCGAGATCAGCGCTGCGCTGATCTGATGTGGAACTTCGAAGGGCGCCTTGGCGCCCTTCGCTTTTGTGGGTCTCGGTTGGGGTCAGTCAAAGCAGCGTACCGACAAGCCGCCGGCCTTCATGCCTGCCACGGGTTGATCACGGCGGCGCCGGCGGCCACGAAGGGGCCGGTGTCGCGGGTGGCCACCGCCAAGCCGTTGGCGGCGGCAATGGCCGCGATGTAGCCATCGGCGCTGGCGATGGCAAGCCCAGACGCCCGCGCCTTGGCCATCATCTCGGCATAGGCTTGTGTGCAGCCAAGATCGAAGGGCAGCACGCGGCCGGCAAACAGCGGCAGCACCCGTGTCTCCAGGCTTTCATGCAAGCCGGCCCGGCGCTTGCCCGCCGGCAGTAGCGCCACCCCGGCACGCAGTTCGGCCAACGTGATGGCCGACAGGAACAGCGTGTCAAGTGCTTGGGCGTCAATCCACGCGATCACGCGGGCATCGGGTGCCGGGCGCAGCGGCTCCGACACCACGTTAGTGTCCAGCAGGATCACTCGAAGCTCACCGGGCTGGCGGCGGCCTTGCTGCGCACCTGCTCGAAGACGGCAAACTCCTCATCGGTCAGCGTGGCGCGCCGGCCCATGTCGGCCAGCAGCGAGCCCAACTTCACCCGCCCGTCCGGGTTGACGGCAGACGCCAGAATCCCGCGTACCTCGGCCTCCATGCTGTGGCCGTGCTGGGCGGCCCGCAAGCGCAGGGCGCGGTGAACCTCGTCTGGAATATTGCGCACTGTGAGCATGGCCATCTCTACCACCTTGGGGACGCATTCAATGAATGCATTCTAGGTTGGTGCCTGCGCAACGCGCTGGCCTGGTGATGAGCACGCTGGACAGGGCCCGCGTTGTCACGCGCCTGGAGGCCTTGCGCCCGACCACGCTGGCAGGCACCTTGCAAACCCTTCGAGCGATGTTTGGGCCTTGATGGCTGATGGTGTCAGGGCGACGGCGTTGGTGGCTGCCCTGCCACAGCCACCGCGACGGCGTGCGCCACCCAGCCAAAGCCGATGCGCTCTTGCTCCAGCCGCAGCGGCGCCTCACGCAGCCGGCGCCAGCGCAAATCATCGTAGAGCCGGCGCTCGGCCTCGTGCAGCCGAGGCAAGTCGCGCTGGGTGGGCTGGGGCTCGTCGGTCCACTGGACGGACGAACGTGCGAAGACATCTGCGCCAAGTCAAATTCAAGCCGGCGCCCACAGCTGGCTACACGCGAATCTGCTCAAACGTGCTTTTGCCGGTGAAGCGCCAGGGCACTCGCAACGCCGTTTTGGACGTGAGCTTGGCCACCCCGATGATCTTTGGCCACCACAGGACGAACTGCGCAGCCTGAACCCAATACGGCTTGCTCCACTGCGGATCGAGCACGAAGACCGTCAGGCCTTGGCGGCGCAGCATCTCCCGTTCGGCCGATGACTTCTTGAACGGGTCCATCGACACCACGATCCAGCCGCCCTCGCCTGCCAGCGCGCGCAGCCATTCCAGGTCGGGCGTGTTTCGTGCGAATCTGTCCACGAGCGGGATGACCTGTTCAACCGCCGGATCGAACTTTGAAAGTTCGGCCACACCCCGCGCCAAGCTGGGGGGCAGGTTGGCGTCGAACAGGAATTTCAAGCGGCTTGGCGCAATTTTTCTTCAAACCTCACTGCGGCCTCGACTTGGCGCGGCGCGATCTCGAAGAGCCTGGCCACCAAGGACTTGTTGCGGTCCTCGGCCAGATAGCTGGCGTACAGCGACGCTGTGGGGACACCGGACTCAGCCACGACAGGGTGGCCAAACTGAACATCAGGATCTATGACGACCGTGCGGCTGCGAGATTCTGGATACCAGCGCTTGGCCAACCCACCGATGTACTCGATGCCGGTGTAGAGAGAATCCTTGATGATCTCGCGGAACGCATATTGGCGCGTCCGCAGGTTGAGCATTTCAGGCTCGACAGCGCCGGCCAGCATTGCTTCCTGGTAGATCGTCTCGCCGTCAGTGACGAAGCGCCTGGAAGTGAAGGGGTAGTCAGCGCCGAACAATTCGGCGGCCGATTCCAGGCACTGGCGAACGACGAGCAGGGGCACGCCACGGCGCACAAACTCACGCACGATGCGCAACTCAAGCAAATCCTGAAAGCCGATGACCTTCTCATGAAAGTCGTCGGCCTGGTACTGCGGCGACCAGAGTGCATTCGAGTGCCGCAGCACCGACGACTCGCCTTTTCGGCCCCGATAGTCGTAACCATAGAGCCAGCGCTGGAGGGAGCGTGCGTCACCGTGAATCAGCCGCGCCGCATCCGCCAGCGTGTAGATGCCGAGTCCCAATTGATCTTTGAAGGCTCTTTCCACAAAAACAGTTTAGCAACCGAGGTGACGGCAGGTGGTCGCCCAGGAACATGAATGCCCTGCCCCGGATGCTTGTATCGAAGTGATGGCGTCAGCGCAGCAGCGGCGGCCCCGCCAGTGCCGCCGTCACCGCCCGCGCCACCCAGCCAAAGCCGATGCGCTCTTGCTCCAGCCGCAGCGGCGCCTCACGCAGCCGGCGCCAGCGCAAATCATCGTAGAGCCGGCGCTCGGCCTCGTGCAGCCGGGGCAAGTCGCGCTGGGTGGGCTGGGGCTCGTTGGTCCACTGGGCCTCGTGGGCCAGCAGGGTGGCGTGGTCCATCAGCAGTGATCGGGCCTGCGGAAAATGCGCCCGCAACTGGTCGAGGATGGCAAAGCCGTGGCTGTCGATGTCGCCCCAGTAAAACAGCGTGCGCTGCTGCAACCAGCCGGCCTGCGCCAGCGCGTCGAAGCCGTAGCCGGCGCCAAAGATCACCAGGCTGGCAGCGGCGGGCGGAAAAGCCAGAAAATTGATCTCGTTCTCGGTGATGAACACCCGCTGCACGGCGGCATCGAGCTGGGCAAACGCCGGCTGCGACACGGTGTAGTCGGCGTCGGTGCCGGTGCCTGTGCCGGGCAGCCAGCCCGCGTGTTGCGGATCAAGAAAGCGCAGCCGCACGCGGCCCGGTTTGTCAAGAAAACCGTAGCGCCTGGCAAATTGCGCCACCCCGCTGGCCGTTGGGTCGATGGCCTGCGGGCTCAGCGCCAGGTCCAGCAGCTCGGCCAGCACGGCGCGCTGCGCCTCGATGAACTTGCTGTGGATGCCGGGCAGATCCACCTGGCGCAGGTACACCCCCGGGCGCGGATGGGCTTGCAGCCAGGCCACCAGGCTGAGCAGGCGCGGCCAATCATCGGCCAATGCCAGCGCGCGCCGGGGCTGGCGCAGCAGCCAGGGCAGCAGCGCCGGCTGGCTGGCCTGGGTGGTGGCCAGCAAGGCGTTGAAGGCGGCGGCCTCGCGCTTTTTGCCGATCAGCCGCAGGGCATCGTCCAGCGTGTCCACCCAGGCCTCGTCGGGCAGGCTGTTCTGGCCGATCACCCGGTGCCGCACCTCGCGCTGCACCAACCGGTAGCCGTTGCGGCTGCCCAACGCCAGCTCGCCGGCCCAGCTGCGCACCGCGTCAAACCGCGCTGACAAATCGCTGGACGCCGGCCCGCGCAGCGCCAGCCGCAGCGGGAACAGCGGCGTCACGCCGAGGCCCGGCCCGGCCAGCGCCGCCAGCAACTCGTCCCGGTCCCAGCGCCGTTGCACCTGGGCCCGCAGATCGGCGGGTGTGGTCCAGGCGCTCATGGCGACAAGGCGTCGCGCTGCTTGCGGTAGTCCTCGATGCCCAGGTTGCGCAGCTTCGACGCGCTGCCGTCCTCGTTGTGCACAAAGCCCACGCTGGCGACAAAGGGCTCGATGATGTGGATTTTTTGCAGCGGCGTGACGATCAGCAATTGCAGGTTGAGCTGCTGGAACAGCCGCAGGCCATATTCGGCCGATTCGTCCGAGCCGCGGCCAAAAGCCTCGTCGATGACGACAAAGCGGAACGAGCGTGAGCGCACCGCCCCCCATTCGAGCCCGAACTGGTAGGCCAGGCTGGCGGCCAGGATGGTGTAGGCCAGCTTCTCTTTTTGGCCGCCCGATTTGCCGCCCGAATCTGAATAGTGCTCATGCTCGCGGCCGTCTTCGCGCCAGCGCTCGCTGGCGGCAAAAACAAACCATTGCCGCACATCGGTCACCTTGGCGGCCCAGCGCCGGTCAACCTCGGCCGAGCCCTCACGTCCCCGGAAGCGCTCGATGATGTGCTTGACCTGCAAGAACTTGGCCTCGGAGTACTGCGCATCGTCCGAGCCGGTGAGCGTGCCCTCGGTGCAGGCGCGCAGCTCGGTTTGAAAATCGCGCACATCGGCGTCGGTGGCGGGCTGGGCCTCCAGCGCGATGAAGCGGCCCGGGTTGTAGTCGATCTGCGTCAGCGATTCATTGATGCGGGCGATGCGCTCTTTGATCGTCTCGCGCTCACGGTGCAACTGCGACTGGAAGTTGGCCACCTCGCGGATGGTGTTTTCGTTCAGCAGCTCTTTGAAGCGGGCCACAAAGCGCGGCAGGTCGTCGGCCTCCAGCAGCGCCAGCATCGCGGCAAACTCGGCGCCTGCCGCCACGCTGGCGTCCACCTCCTGGGTGTCGAGCTTGAAGGCTTCTTTGTACTCGGCCATCGCGCGCACGATTTTTTCGCCCAGGCGGGCGAGTTTTTTATCGTCGTTGTCGATGCGCTCTTGCAGCCAGCGCCGCAGGTCTTGCTCGCGGCTGTCGCAGGATTCGACGCTGAGGGGTGGCAGGCCCAGCGCCCCACCCGGCACCTCACCCGGCAGCGCAGCCCGCCAGCCGTCGATCAGGCCAAAGTG
>JANMKO010000366.1:0-2173 GCA_031372085.1 Betaproteobacteria bacterium | reverse complement strand
AACGTGGCACCGACGTGACACAGGCGTGGCACAGACGTGGCACAGACGCCGCGCAGACGTGGCAGCGGTTCTGCGTCAACGCGGCGGCGCCAGCAGCGCGGCCTGGCGCTGGCGCTGCACGGCCACCACCTCCAGGCCGTTTTTGCGCTCGATCAGGGTTTGCTCGGTCAGCACGCGGTGGTCCAGCCGCAGCCGGCCGCGCACCTCAAAAAAGGCCGATTTGACGTCCACCTCACCGGCCACCAGCGTCACGCCCTTGCCCAGCACCTCACCGGCCTCTTCGACGGTGCGCAACGGCTGGCGTTGGCGGGCCAGCACTAGCCGGTCGGCGCCGCCCAGGTCAAGCCCGTTGATCACGCCGGCCAGCACCTCGCGCGGCGCGGTGTTCAGGTTGACGGGGGTGCGCACCGGCAGCAGCACCAGCACGCCGGCCAGCCGGTCGATGGTGGGGGCGTCCAGGCCCAGCCATTGCAGATCGGCCATTTGCTGCGGTGGCAGCGGGGCGGTGCTGTTGGCGGCACCGGCGCCGCTGGCCGCGCCGGACGCCAGCAGCCCGTTGGCCAGTTGCGTGGCGCTGTCCGGCCCCAGGCCGGCGCTGGCGCACAGCCGCTGCAATATCACCAATTGCGCCGGCGCCACTTTGCCGTCCACCAGCAGGTTGCGCAGGTTGTAGCGGGCTTGTGCGTCGCTGATGGCGCCGGCCAGAAACGCCTCGGGCCCGGCGTCGGCGTCGCTGTTGTTGTCGCGGTCGACCGCCAGAAAGGTGGACAGCCGGGCCTCGGCCAGCGGCGTGGCCCAGGGCTCGTTCAGGCTGGTGGCGCGGCCTGAGCGGGCGTCCTCGCGCAGGATCAGCCGGGCCCAGTCGAGTGCGCCTTGCAAGATCCAGCCCGACTGGGCGCGCGCGCGCTCACTCGTCTCCACCTGCACGCCCTTCCACTGCTGCCAGACCATGCCCGACGCCAGTGTGGCCACCACCGTGAGCAGCACCATGGCCACCAGCAGCGCGGCGCCGCGCGCGGGGCGGTGGGGGATTGCCGCACAGTGCTTGATGGCCGGGCGGTGGCTCATGACTGCGGCGCCAGCATCACATCACGCTGCAGCCGGCCCTCGGGCAGGTCGATCTGCAGGCGCACGCCGGTGGGCAGCAGCGTGCGCTGGGTGATCGTGGCGGCGGCGCTGGTATCTGGCGCGCTGGCCCCGCTGGCCGGCGCTGCAGCGGCTGAAGCGCCCGACGCGGCGGGCGCTGCCGCAGCCGGCGCCGCCACCACCACCACATCGGCGCTCGACTGGGCATTGCTCCAGCCCTGGCCGCGCCAGAAATACACCTGCCAGCCCGTCACCCCGTCCAGCAGCTTGATCTGCCCGGCCTCGCTGCCCTGCAATTGCTGGCTGGCCAGCCAGGCCTGCTGCAAATCCCCGACGCGGCTGGCCGGCGGGCTGGCCCAGCGCCGCCAGACGCCGTCGCGCACGGCCCAGGCCACGACCATCACGCCGCCGTCGCTGCGCCGCACGACGCGCAGCGTGGCGCCGTCAAAGCTCAGGCCCGGCACTTGCGGGCTGTCGTAAATCGCGGCCAGGTCTTGCTCCCACTGGCCAACCAGCGCCGACAGCCGCAGCGTGCGCTCACTGGCGGCCGCGCCGATGTCACGCGCCCGGGCCATCGCTGCCACGCCCTGCCAGCCCATCGCCGCCACCAGCGCCATGATGACAAGCGCGACCAGCACCTCAACCAGCGTGAAGCCGGGCCGGGCGCGCCGGGGGGTCTGGCCGGCCAGCTGCGCGCGCCGCACCGTCAATACCGCCCGACCACGGTGGACAGGTTGGCCATCACCCGGCCGTTGCTGTCCATCACCAGCGCATCGACGCGGCGGAAGTTGGGGTTGGGCGTGGCTTGGGTGCGCAGTTGGCCCCGGTAATCGCGGCCCAGTTGCTGGCAGGCGAACTCGGCCTCACCGGTGCCCGGAAACTGCTTGGCCAGGCGCAGCCCGGTCAGCGCGTTGTCGGCGCACCAGTGGGCGGCGGTCACGTCGCCCAGGCGCTGCGCGTTGTCGGTCAGCGCACCGGCGGCTTTGAGCCCGGCGCCCAGCGCGATGGCGGTGATCGTCAGCGCCACCAGCACCTCGACCAGCGTGAAGCCGGCGCGGCGCGGCGTCAGCACAGGCGGGCTCATCGG
>JANMKO010000361.1:0-6772 GCA_031372085.1 Betaproteobacteria bacterium | reverse complement strand
ACTCAAAGAATTGAAGTGAACTTCACTTGCATGAAAATTCAATCCAGTGAGCGCTTAAGGTCCAGCAGACCTGACATCTCTCAATGTCAAGCACTCGCCTTCCCACGCCCACACTTATCGGCTGTTGGTTTTTAAAGAGCTTTGCTTTTCAGCATTTACTGGCGCAAAGCCAGCAAAGGGATTGGATTTTGACTTGGCTCAATAACCTTGTCAACCAATCTAGCTTTGTGCTACTTGGTGCGCTTGCCGTTTGTGGCCGTCGCTGCCTTTCGCGTCGAGCCTTAGATTCTTGCACGTCTGACTTGGCAAGTAAACCCCAACGGCGAACTTTCTAGCAACTTTCTTCGCCCCTCTGTCTGCACCTCTCTGTCAGCAGCCCTTGGGCGCATGCCGAGTAGCGAAGCCCACAAGTGTAGCATGGCTCATCGTGGCCAAGCGAATCCAGGTGCCGGTCCGCCAAGCAGCGTGTGACGGGCTGCACCGCGCGGACAGCGCGCCCCGTGCGGCCCACTCCCCGTGGCCCCGGTCAAGGCCGACGACCGTCAGCCAGCAGCCGCGCGCTGGGCTGACTTTTCATGCGCCGCTGTCCAGGCCAGCGCAGGGTCGTCGCTGGCAAGTGAGCGCTGGGCTTCGCGGCCCAGCCGGGCCGTGTCTGCACGCAGCACGCGCTGCTTGACCGATGAAATCTGGCTTGGATGCATCGACAGGCTGCGCAGGCCCATGCCGAGCAGCAAGTCGGTGAAGGCGATGTCGCCGGCCATCTCGCCACAGACGCTGACTTGCTTGCCGGCGGCGTTGGCAGCGGCGATGACGTCGGCGATCAGGCGCAGGACGGCCGGGTGCCAGGGGTCGTACAGGTGGGCCACGGCCTCATCGGCACGGTCGATGGCCAGCGTGTACTGGATCAAGTCATTGGTGCCGATGGAGACGAAGTCGAAGTGTCGCAACAGCATCGGCATGGTCAGCGCGGCGGCAGGCACCTCGACCATGGCACCGATCTCGACCTCATTGAACACCACACCGGCATCACGAAGTTGCTGCTTGGCGCGGGCCAGCGCGTCCAGCGTGGCCAGGATCTCGCCGCGCTGCGCCACCATCGGCACCAAGATGCGCACCTTGCCGTGGGCGCTGGCGCGCAGGATGGCGCGCAGTTGCTGGCGGAACATCGCTGGCTCAGACAGGCTCCAGCGAATGGCGCGCAGGCCCAGCGCCGGGTTCAGTGCGTGCTCATGGCGCAGCTCGTGCACAGCCATGCGATCAAGCGGCTTGTCGGCACCGATATCGACGGTGCGGATCGTCACCGGCAGGCCGCTCATCGCCTCGACTGCCGCGCGGTAAGCCTCGAATTGCTCGTCTTCACCGGGCAAGTCACCGTTGCGGTTCATGAACAAAAACTCGCTGCGGAACAGGCCCACACCCACCGCACCGGCCTCCAACGCATTGGCCGCATCCCCCGGCAGCTCGATGTTGGCCAGCAACTCGACCGACTGGCCGTCCAGCGTGACCGACGGCATGTGGCGCAGGCGATGCAGCCTGGCGCGCTCCAACTCACTTTGGCGCTGACGAAAGCGGTACTCCTCCAGCACGATGGGCGTGGGATTGACCACGACCACGCCGGTGTCACCGTCGATGATCAACCAGTCATCTTGCCGCACCAGGCGGCTGGCCTCGCGGGCGCCCACCACCGCCGGGATGTCCATGCTGCGGGCCACGATGGCCGTGTGGGAGGTGCGGCCACCCACGTCGGTGACAAAGCCGATGAAGACACTGCCTTTGAATTGCAGCATGTCGGCCGGGGCGATGTCGTTGGCCACCAGCACCAGCGGATCGGCACCGCCAAAATCCCGTGCGTGGGCCACCTGCGGCAGCAGCGCTTCTTCTTTGGCCAGTGCGCGCAGGATTCGCTCGGCCACCTGCTCGATGTCGGCCTTGCGCTCTCGCAGGTATTCGTCTTCCATCTCGTCGAACTGGCGCGCCAGCACGTCGGTCTGCGCTGTCACTGCCCATTCGGCGTTGTAGTGCCGCGTCTCGATCCAATGGCGCGTGGCCTCGACCAGCATCGGGTCGTGCAGCAGCATCAGGTGCACGTCCAGCAGCGCGGCCAGCTCAGACGGCGCATCGGGCGGCAGATCGCGTTTGAGCGTGGTGAGCTCGGTGACCACCGTGTCGCGTGCATGGCGCAAGCGCAGCACCTCATCGGTCGTGAGCGCTGGATCGACGAAGTAGTGCGCCACGTCCACCCGGCTGGACGCCACCAGCACGGCCCGGCCGATGGCCACGCCGCGCGACACGGGCAGACCGAACATCTGGATGCTCATGCGTCACTGTAGCAGCGGGGTTGCGCGCTGGCGGGGTGGCAACCGCACCCACCCGCACCCGCCGGCAGCCACCGGCACCGACCCAAGCGCACCCACCCGGCCCAGGCGGCCGCCGGTTATTGGCCTTCGCCAAACCGGTCGTTGATCAGCGCCAGCAGCGCGGTGGTGGCGGCCTGCTCATCCGCACCATCGGTCTCGAGCTCGATCTCGCTGCCCAGGCCGGCCGCCAGCATCATCACGCCCATGATGCTTTTGGCGTTGATGCGGCGGCCGTTGCGCGACAGGTGCACCTCGCTTTGAAAACTGCCCGCCAGCTTGGTGAGCTTGGCCGACGCCCGGGCATGCAGGCCCAGCTTATTGATGATGGTGGCGGTTGATCGAATCATCGGGGGCGGGCTTCTGCGACTGGTTCTGGTTCTGGGGGCGCGACACCGCCACTGGCATGACGCCCTGGCTGGCACCGGTCAGCGCCAGCGCGACCAGTTCGTCGAGCGATTTCTGGCGGTAGTTGAGCGCCCGCCAGAGCATCGGCACATTGACCCCGGCCACCACCCGCACACCGGCACGGTCGGCCAACCGGCGGGCGATGTTGCAGGGGGTGGCGCCGAAGACATCGGTAAGGATGAGGGTTTCGGCGGTGGCCAGCCTGGCCAACTGGGCGGCGGCCTCGGCCTCGGACGCCTCGCACTGGGCGCCGGGCGGCACGTCATAGACCGCAATGGCTGCGGCGGCCTCGGGAAACGCATGCACGGCCGCCGCCCGCAAGGCACTGGCCAGCGGCGCGTGGGCGATGATGAACAGTCCGGTCATGGTGAGGCGGGGCAATGATCGGCTTGGATTATCAGCCTGCCGACCGGACGGGCCGGCGGGCCTGGGGGCGCCAGCGCAGCAGGTTGAGCCACAGAAAAGACAGCGCGCAGGCCACCATGAACGCCCCGAACGCCACCTGAAACGCGGCTGCGGGCGCCAGGCCGTGCGCCCGCAGCGCGTCAATGGCCAGGCCGATCGTCCATTGCTGCACAAACACGCCGGCAAAAATCAGCAGGTTGAAGGCCGACAGCGCGCGCCCGGCCAACGCGGCCGGGAAGGCCTGGCCCACCGCCGGCTGGCTGAGCGAGACCACACTGGTGGCCACACACCACAGCGCCCACAGCAGCGGGCCGGCCTGGGCGCCCTGCCAGAGGATCAGGCCCAGGCACAACACGCTGGCCGGCCAGGCGCGGGCGATCAGCCGCTCACCGGCCCAACCGGCCCGGATCAGCCGCGGCATCAGCAGGCCCCAGCCAAAAAAGGCCACCAGCATCGACAGATTGACCAGGAACAGCCCCTGTGCTGCACCGGCCGCGCCGCGCCCGCCCACCTGGGTGAGCCACGGCCCGATCCACAGCGACTGCATGGCGATCAAGCCGCCATAGACAACAAACGCCAGCGGCGCCATGCGCACAAAGACCGGGTGCGAGAAGACCTGCCGGTAGCCGTCCGCCACGCGGCGGGCCGGGGGCTGGGCCGCCAGGTCAGCCGGCGAGTCAGCAGGCCGCACCGCCGGACATTCAGCCGGCAATTCAGCCGGCAATTCAGCCGGCAATTCAGCCCGCAATTCAGCCCGCAATTCAGGTGGACTATCGACCAGCACATCGGGGGGCACCCAGCGCCAGATCAGCAGCACCGCCAACGCCAACAGCCCGGCCACCGCGACAAACAGGCCACGCCAGCCCAGCACCGGCAGCAGCCACTGCACCGGCACGGTGGACGCCAGCATGCCCAGTGAGCCCGTCATCAACATCCATGAATTGGCGCGCAGTTGCGCAGCGGGGGTGAGCAGCCGCCGAAAGCAGGTGAGCGGCGCCATCAGGCAGGCCGAGACGCCCACGCCGATCAAAAACCGGGCCCACAGCAGCTGCGCGAAGCTGACCGCGGCTGCGAAGGCCAGGCAGCCGAGCGTGGCGGCCAGCAAAAACACCATCAGCACCCGCTTGGCGCCCCAGCGGTCCAGCGCGCTGCCCAGCGGCAATTGCATGGCCGAAAAGCCCAGGAAGTACGCGCCGGCCAGCAGCCCGAGCTGGCCGGCCGCCAGGCCCAACTCGGCGCTGAACACCGGCGCCAGCGTGGCCGTCACCGCCCGCACCAGCGCGGAGAAGAAATAGGCAAAAGCGAAGACGAGAAACACGGCCACGGCCTGCTGGCGGGTGACTGTGGTGGCCGTGATGGCCGCTGCGCCAGTGCGCGCGCCGGCCCCACTGGGCGACGCGGCAGGCAACGGCGCGCTCATCGGGGCACTTCAATCGACTCAAAAAAAACCTTGGCCAGAGCCGGGTCAGCCACCGGCCCGACCAGCGTGGCCTGGAAAACGCGCAAGCCGTGGGCAAACACCAGCACCTGCTCACGCACCGGCTGGCCGTCGGGCAGCTGGCCGCGCAACTGCCACCGCCTTGCGGCCGGCTGCGGTGTCATGCCCGGCACCGCAGCCGGGTGCTCGGCCTCGACCACGCCCTGCACATTGGCCCGGGCGGTGGCGCCCAGCGCCAGCAAGGCCGGGCCGACACGCGCCGGATCGGCCATGTCGGCCGAGGCCAGCGCAAAAGTATGGCCATCGGCCGTGCACACCATCAAGCTCAAATCGACTGGCGGGCCGGCCAGCGCCACGCCCCGCGATTGCGGGGTGGGCCGGCAGGGCATTTGCGCCAGCAAGCCCCAGCCGTCGGGGCGGACCTGGCGCCAATCGAGTGCCGGTGAGCAGCCCGCAGCAAGCACTGCCCCGGCCGCCAGCGCCACCCGACGCGCCGCCGCGCGGCGCCACAGGCATGCTGATGTCATTGGCCGGATTGCCCGGGCCCGACCGGGCTCACCGGCGTTCAACCGCCAAACACCTTGCGCAGGATGGCGCTGCCGGTGCCCACCGGGTCGCGCCGGATGTTGCGCTCCTCCTCGGCGATCATCAGGTACAGGCCGTCCAGCGATTTGGCGGTGACGTAGTGCTGGATGTTGGCGTCGTCACCCTTGAGCAGGCCGAATTTGGCGGCCTGGCCGGCCACGGCGTTGAACTTGTCGGCCAGCGCCACTTTCTCGGTAGCCTGGGTGATGATGGGCAAGAACTGCACCGTCAGCGGCTGGCGGGTCTTGCCGGCAAAGTAGTCGGTGACCGAGTGGTCACCCCCGCGCACGATCTTCACCGCGTCGTCCACCGAGATCGATTTGGCGGCGCTCACCAGCAGGGTGCGGGCCAGCGGCATCGCGGCCTCGGCGGCGCGGTTCATCGCCAGCACCAGCTCGTCCACCCGCTTTTGCTGGCCGGTGGCCTTGAGGATGCGGGCCGCGTCGTTGAGCAGGCCGGGCAGCGGAATGCGCACTTTGGGGTTGCCGAAGAAGCCGTCGGTTCGCCCCAGCGCACCCACCGCCGCAATGGCGCCGCGCTCCAGCGCCGCGCGAATGCCCGATGCGGCGTCGGATTCACTGACGCCGGCGGCCTGGGCCGACGGCCAGCCCCAGCCGGCGGCCAAAAAAAGGCCAGCCGACAACTGTCTTCTGTGCATTGAGGGTCTCCACCATGTCTGTTTTGCGCCGCCATCTTGCCACTGCCGCCGGACGGCGTTTTTGCTGACGGCCTTGCTGACGGCCTTGCTGACGGTGCCCGTGGGCGGCGGTGGGTGCCGGGCTGCGGCAACCCCAATCTTGCGGCGCTGCACACGCGGGTGGACCGGCTGCGGGCCGAGACCTGAGCGGCGCCAACCGGCGCCGTCCAACACGACTTCAGCCCAGCCAGCCCGTCAAAACCGGCCGACCCAGCCAACCCGGCCAACCCGGCCGGCTGTGGAACCACGCATCACACGGTGTTGCTGACACCGGCCTCGGCCGCCTGCTGGTCGGCGTGGTAGCTGCTGCGCACCATCGCGCCCACGGCGGCGTGGGTGAAGCCCATCGCCTGCGCCTGGGCCTCGAACATCTTGAACGTGTCGGGGTGCACATAGCGGCGCACGGGCAGGTGGTGGCCTGAGGGCGCCAGGTACTGGCCGATGGTGAGCATGTCGATGCTGTGGGCGCGCATGTCTCGCATCACCGCCAGGATTTCGTCATCGGTCTCACCCAGGCCCACCATCAGGCCGCTTTTGGTGGGCACGCCGGGATGCAGGGCTTTGAACTTTTTCAGCAGGTTCAGGCTGAAATGGTAGTCACTGCCGGGCCGCGCTTCTTTGTACAGACGGGGCGCGGTTTCAAGGTTGTGGTTCATCACATCGGGCGGCGCAGCTTGCAGGATTTGCAGCGCGCGGTCGTCGCGGCCGCGAAAGTCGGGCACCAGGATCTCGATCCGGGTGGCCGGCGACAGCGCCCGCACCTGCTGGATGCAGTCGACAAAATGGCCGGCGCCGCCGTCGCGCAAGTCATCGCGGTCCACGCTGGTGATCACCACGTATTTGAGGCGCAGCGCGGCGATGGTCTTGGCCAGGTTGGCCGGCTCA
>JANMKO010000347.1:0-5976 GCA_031372085.1 Betaproteobacteria bacterium | reverse complement strand
CGTGGCAAGGCCGGCCGCCCGGGCGGCCTCAAACAGCGCCGGCAGGCTGGCGGCCGCCACCCAGGGCAGCAGCAGGTTCTGGTCATGGGTGACGCGCAACTCACCGTGGCTGAAGGTGCTGGCCAGCGCGGCGGCCGCCTCCATCTGGTCGGCGGTGGCGTCGCCTGGCGGCAGGCCGGCGCGTTTCAGTGACAAGGTCACCGCCCGGTAGCCGGCCACCTGGTGGGCATGCACATTGCGCTGCAGCCAGCGGCGGTAGGGCAGGGGGGCGTCGTCGGTGGCAGGGGTTGGGACAACCGGCTCGGCAGTGGCCACCACCCCGGCCGGCCGCACAAAGCAGGCGGCGATGCGGTCAAACTCGGCCTGCGGGATGAGTTGCGTGCCGGCGCCCACGTCCTCGTCGAGGATGCGTTTGAACTCGGCCTCCACCGCATCAAAGTACTTCTGGCCCTCGGCCTTGACCAGGATTTTGATGCGCGCCTTGTAGGCGTTGTCGCGCCGGCCGTAGCGGTTGTAGACCCGCACGATGGCCTCTAAAAAGCAAAGTATCTGGGCCCAGGGCAAAAACTCGCGGATCACCACGCCGATGATCGGCGTGCGGCCCATGCCGCCGCCCACCTGCACCCGAAAACCGATCTCACCGGCGTCGTTTTTCAACAGCCGCAGGCCCACATCGTGCCAGCCGATGGCCGCCCGGTCTTCGGCCGCGCCGGTGACGGCGATCTTGAACTTGCGCGGCAAAAACGCGAACTCGGGATGCAGCGTGCTCCACTGTCGCATCGCCTCGCAGTAAGGCCGCGGGTCGATCAGCTCATCGGCCGCCACGCCGGCCAGTGCATCACTGGTGATGTTGCGGATGCAGTTGCCGCTGGTCTGGATGCCGTGCATGTCCACCGCCGCCAGCCGGTCCATCACATCGGCGGCTTTGGCCAGCGGAATCCAGTTGTATTGCAGGTTTTGCCGGGTGGTGAAGTGGCCGTAGTCGCGGTCGTACTCACGGGCGATGGCCGCCAGCGTGTGCAACTGGGCGCTGTTCAACTCCCCGTAGGGCACGGCCACGCGCAGCATTGGCGCATGGCGCTGCACATACCAGCCGTTTTGCAGCCGCAGTGCCTTGAAGTCATCGTCCGGCAGGTGGCCCGTCAGATGGCGGTCGAGCTGGTCACGAAATTGCGCTGCGCGGGCATGCACAAACTGGCGGTCGAAATCGGTGTAGGCGTACATCGTGGTCGTTCAAGAAGGTGGGGGTGTCTGAAAACAGCGCAGGTCAGTGGATGACTTTGAGGCCGGCGGTGACGAGCGAGACACACAACAGCGCCCGCACCAACCGCTCGGGCATCGATTTGGTCAGTTGCGCGCCCAGCCAGATACCGGGCAATGAGCCCACCAGCAACGCCGCCAGCAGCGGCCAGGCCACATGGCCCAGCGTGGCATGGCCGATGCCGGCCACCAGCGTCAGTGGCACGGCGTGGGCGATGTCGGTGCCCACCAGGCGGTGGGCCGGCAGCCGGGGGTAGAGCAGCAGGATCAAGGTGGCACCCACGGCGCCCGCGCCAATCGAAGACAGCGACACCAGCACGCCCAACAACACGCCTGCGGCCACGGTGAAGGCGGCCTTGCGGCGCTCGGACAGCCATTGCTCCAGCTTCAAGCCCAGCGCATGCCAGACTTGTTTGTAGGCCACCGTCACGGCGGTGAGCAGCAGCATGATGCCGAGTGAAAACGTCAGTGCGCTGGCCCAGCCCTTGGTGATGCCGGTGAAGTGCATCAGCGCGATGGTGGCCAGTGACGCCGGGATGCTGCCGGCCAGCAGCCGGCCGGCGATGCGGTAATCCACATGGCCGTGGCGGTGGTGGGCCACCGAGCCGCCAAATTTGGTGATGGCGGCAAACCACAAGTCGGTGCCGATGGCCACCGCCGGGTTCAATTTAAAAACACTGATGAGCAGCGGCGTCATCAGTGAGCCGCCGCCCACGCCCGTCATGCCGACGATGGCGCCGATGCCAAACCCGCTGGCCACCGCCACCCAGTCAAAGGCCGCAAAAAATGTTGCCAACCACGCCCAATCCATGCACCCGCCCGCTTTTGTTGCAGGGCAGCATGGCCCCGATCAGGCGCGCAATGTAAGCGGGGCCCTTATAAATGCAAACGATGTATTAGTTTGCTGCTCATACGCATAAGGCATAAGACGGCGGCACCGACAGCCAGGCTTTCTACAATTGGCGCCATGAACCGTCGAATGACTTGCCACCGCCTGCTGGCCGGGCTGCTGGCCACCGGCCTGGCTGGCTGCCAGACTCCGCCCGCCGCACCGCCCCCACCCCCGGTCGTAGCGCCCATCGCCACCCCCAAACCGCCCAAACCGCCGCGCATCGGCCTGGCGCTGGGCGGTGGCGCAGCCCGGGGTTTTGCCCACATCGGTGTGATCCAGGTGCTGGAGGAAGCCGGCATCCGGCCCGATCTGGTGGTGGGCACGTCGGCCGGCAGCCTGGTGGCCGCGCTCTACGCCGCCGGCCGCAGCGGGGCCGAGCTGGCCCGGGTGGCGCTGTTGATGGACGAATCGGCGATCACCGACTGGTCGTTCCCCGGCCGGGGCATGATCCGCGGCGAGGCGCTGGCCCGCTATGTGCGTGAGCAGACCGGCGGGCGCAGCATCGAGCAACTGCCGCTGCCGCTGGGCATCGTGGCCACCGATCTGGACAGCGGCTCGGCGCTGCTGTTCCAGCGCGGTGATGTGGGCATGGCGGTGCGGGCGTCGAGCGCTGTGCCGGCCATCTTTCAGCCGGTGCGCATTGGCAACCGCGAGTATGTGGACGGTGGCCTGGTGGCGCCGGTGCCGGTGCGTTTTGCGCGCCAGATGGGCGCCGAGCTGGTGATCGCGGTCGATATCTCGGCGCCGCCCGACGGCAATGCCACCAGCGACCCGTTCAATATGCTGCTGCAAACCTTTGCCATCATGGCCAAAAGCATCAGCCAGTTTGAGTTGAAAGACGCCGATGTGGTGCTGCGGCCCCGCTTGCTGGGGGTCTCAAGCGCCGATTTCACCGCCCGCAAGCGCGCCATCGAGTCGGGCCGCGAGGCGGCGCTGGCCGGCCTGGCCGGGCTGCGGGCCCGGCTGGCGGCATTGACGCACTGATCAATCCCGATCGCGCTGGCCCGTCAACGCCCGGGCCGATCGAATGGCGGCCAGCGCCTGGCAGTTTGGGCCGTACTCGTTGGTGGGTGGGTGTCACAGATGACGCAGTCGCCCATAAAAAAAGCCCGGTAGCAAGCTACCGGGCTCAAAGTACCCGAGAAATCAAAATTTCGAGGGGTACCGAGGAGACAACCAAACACGAACATCGCGGCTCGCCCACCGCAACAACCCTTGGGAGACGGGTTGCCGGCAATAAGTTCCGCAGACTTTCAACGCCCGGTGTCTCGGTTTTGCACGATCAGGCGCGCTTGACAGCCTTGCTCACCGATTGGCCGGCCTTGACTGCCGTGTTGGTGACGGCGGTGAAGTTGGCTTCGGCCATTTCGGTGGCTTGCTTGGCGGCTTTTTGCACCGACTCAAACGCGTTGTTGGCGGCGCCGATGGCCGACTTGACCAACGTCACCACGTTCTCGCTGCCGGCCGGCGCGCTCTTGGCCGCCGTGTCCACGGCCGACATGAAGTTCTTTTGCATTTCGGCAAATTGCGCTTCGGCGGTCTTGGTCACTTCGGCCGTGGTGGCGGCGGCAATGTCGTAGATGTGGCGGCTGTAGGCAGCGGCTTTTTCGGCCGACGGTTGCAGCAGGCTGGCTTGCAGGGCCATCAGCTCTTGCGCGTCCTTGGCGCCCAGGGCGGCTTTGGTGTTGTCGGCCGTCTCGGCCAGCGTGGCCTTGGCCACTTGCAGGTTCAGCTCAACCAGCTTCTCGACACCTTCAAACGCCTTGCTCGTCAGGCCGAACAGGGTTTCGAGGTTGGCCTTGGCGGCGGCGGCAAATTGGTCTTGGGTCAGGTAGGTCATGGAGCTCTCCAGTGGGTGATTAGGTGAAACGCGAGATGACAAGCGGTAAGGAGTCGGATCGTGCGGTGCGCTGCTTGTCTGGATATGCTGCACTGCAACATGGATCGAAGTATAGGCCGCTGACTCGGGATTGCAAGGGTTTTTTGTTGCGTTGCAGCAAACTAGGGGCGACGGTCTAAGCCGTCTTTGCGGACGGGGGATCGGTGAAGGCGGTGCGGCGTGTGCGGTGGATGGCGGGGTGGGCTGGGCACAATCGTGCGCCATGCAGGTTTTCAGCAACCACCGCTTCACCGTGCAACTGCCGGCCGGCCACCGGTTTCCGATGGCCAAATACCAGTTGCTGTGCGATCGGGTGGCGGCCGAGTGCCCGGGCCTGCGGCTGGCCGAGGCCGACGCCGCCAGCGACGGTGAGCTGGCGCTGGCGCACAGCCCCGACTACATCAGCGCTGTCACGCACGGCACGCTGTCGGCAGCCGCGCAGCGGGAGATCGGCTTGCCGTGGAGTGAGGGCATGGTGCAGCGCAGCAAGCGATCCGTGGGCGCCACGGTGGCGGTGGCCCGGGCCGCGCTGGCCGATGGCGTGGCGCTGCAACTGGCCGGCGGCACCCACCATGCCCAGGCCGACCGGGGATCGGGCTTTTGTGTCTTCAACGACGTGGCGGTGGCCGGCCGGCTGATGCAGGCCGAGGTGCACCGGCGGCACCGGCGCGGCTTGCCGCTGTGGGTGATCGATCTGGATGTGCACCAGGGCAACGGCACGGCGTCTATTTTTCAGGACGACGCGAGTGTGTTCACGCTGTCGCTGCACGGCGCGAAGAACTTTCCGTTCCGCAAAGTGGCCAGTGACCTGGATGTGGACCTGCCCGACGGCTGCACCGACGTGCCCTACCTGGCCGCGCTGGATGCAGCGCTGCAGGCCGCTTGGGCCCGGCAAATCCAGGCCGGTGCGGCGCCGGGCCTGGCGTTTTACCTGGCCGGGGCCGATCCACACGAGGCCGACCGGCTGGGCCGCCTGAAGTTGACCGATGCCGGCCTGGCCGAGCGCGACCGGCGCGTGTTTGCCTTTTTGCACCAGCACCGGGTGCCGGTGGCGGTGACGATGGCCGGCGGCTACGGCCACGACATCCACACCACCGTGGCGGTGCAGTTGCGCACGGTGCAGCTGGCCCAGCAAGCGTGGCACGCCTGGCAGGGCCGGGCGGGTGGTTGAAAGGGACGCGGGCATGCGCGGCAGCCTCCCGCCCGGCTGGATTGCTCCGCTGGACCACCCGGCCCGGCCGCCGCGCCAAAAACCAGAACAGGAGACTGGTTTGAATCGATGGCCGGTGCATCTGCCCCGCGCTTTGTCTGTCGGGCTGCTGGCCATTCCCGGCCTGGCCAAGTCCGCCAGCGCCGCCGCCAGCGCCGCCGCCAGTGTCGCTGCCAGCCCCACCACCCGCCCGCTGCTGGCCGGCATCCCGGTTGATTTTTTGCTGTTTGCCGCCGTGCTGCTGGGCGTGGCGCTGTTCCACCACCACACGCTGCGCGTGGCGCTGGGCGGCGCGTTGCTGATCACGCTCTACCAACTCGGCATCACCGGCTTCAAGGCCGGCCCCGGCCTGGCCGGCCTGGCCGGGCAAGTCGGCCATGAATGGGTGACTTTGGCCAACCTGCGGGGCCTGCTGCTGGGCTGTGCGCTGCTGGCCGACCATTTTGAGAAAAGCCGGCTGCCCGAGGTGCTGCACGGTTACCTGCCCGATGACTGGAAGGGCGCTTTTGCGCTGCTGGTGGGCGTGTTCGTGATGTCGGCGTTTCTCGACAACATCGCCGCCGCGATGATCGGCGGCACGATGGCCGGTGTGCTGTTCAAGCGCCGGGTGCACATCGGCTACCTGGCGGCCATCGTGGCGGCGTCCAATGCCGGCGGCGCTGGCAGCGTGGTGGGCGACACCACCACCACGATGATGTGGATTGCCGGCGCCAGCCCACGCTGGGTGCTGGAGGC
>JANMKO010000277.1:0-17430 GCA_031372085.1 Betaproteobacteria bacterium | reverse complement strand
GGCGACACCAAGCATGTGATGCTGCTGCCGCAAGACCCGGGCGAGTGCTTCGAGTTTGCCGCCGCTGCACTCGATCTGGCCGACCGGTTGCAGACGCCGATCTTCGTGATGACCGACCTGGACATCGGCATGAACCAGCGGCTGTGCGATCCGCTCAAATGGGACGACAGCCGGCACTACGACCGGGGCAAGGTGATGAGTGCTGCCGCGCTGGACGCTGGCACCGACTTTGGCCGCTACAAGGATGTGGACGGCGACGGCATCCCGTGGCGCACCTTGCCCGGCAGCCATGCCTCGCGCGGCGCCTACTTCACCCGGGGCACCACCCGCGATGCCTATGCGCGCTACTCCGAGTCGGGGGTGGACTACCTCTACAACGTCAAGCGCCTGCTGAAAAAATGGGCCACCGCCGCCGATCTGGTGCCGCAGCCGGTGGTGTGCGCCGCCGCCAAGAAAACCCGGCTTGGCGTGCTGTACTTTGGCTCCACCGCGCCGGCGATGGACGAGGCACTAGAGGCGCTGGCCGAATCGGGCATCCATCTCGACGCGATGCGGTTGCGGGCGTTTCCGTTCGCGGCCAGCGTGCAATCGTTCATCGCCAGCCACGACCATGTGTTTGTGGTCGAGCAAAACCGCGACGCCCAGATGCGCAGCTTGCTGATCAACGAGCTGGAGATCGACCCCGCCTGGCTGACCAAGGTGCTGCATTACGACGGCACGCCGATCACCGCACGCTTCATCACGCAAGCCATCACCACCCATGTGCATGCGCTGGCGGTCGCGCCCAGACGAGAAAGAATCGCATGACCTACCTCACCAAACCCAAACTGCACCACCCCACGCTGGCCCGCAACAAGGTGGGCTACACCCGGCGCGATTACGAGGGCAAGGTCAGCACCTTGTGCGCCGGTTGTGGCCATGACTCGATCTCGGCGGCCATCGTGCAAGCCTGCTGGCAGCTTGACATCGCGCCGCACCGGGTTGCCAAGCTGTCGGGCATCGGATGCAGCAGCAAGACGCCGGATTATTTTCTCGGCGCCAGCCACGGCTTCAACACGGTGCATGGCCGCATGCCCAGCGTGCTGACCGGCGCCAACCTGGCGAATCGCGATCTGCTGTACCTGGGCATTTCGGGTGACGGCGATTCAGCGTCCATCGGCCTGGGCCAGTTTGCCCATGCGATGCGGCGCGGGGTGCGCATGGTCTACATCGTCGAGAACAACGGCGTTTACGGCCTGACCAAGGGCCAGTTCTCGGCCACGGCCGACCAGGGGTCCAAGAGCAAAAAGGGCGTGGTCAATACCGACTCACCGGTGGATCTGGTGGGTTTGGCCTTGCAGCTTGGTGCCACCTACGTGGCGCGGTCGTTTTCGGGCGACAAGGCCCAGCTCGTGCCGTTGATCGAAGGCGCCATCAACCACGGCGGTGCGGCCTTCATCGATGTGATCAGCCCCTGCGTGGCGTTCAACAACCATGCCGGCAGCACGCGCAGCTACGACCATGTGCGTGAGCACAACGAGGCGGTGAACCGCATCGACTTCATCGATCTGGCCGCGCCCATCACCGCCAACCCTGGCCCGGGCGAGGTGATCACCCTGCCGCAGCATGACGGCAGCCTGTTGCGCCTGCGCCAATTGCTGGCCGACCACGACCCGACCAGCCGCATCGCCGCGATGAACCAGGTGATGGCGCACCAGGCGCGCGGTGAAATTGCCACCGGCCTGCTGTTCATTGATGCGCAGGCGGGTGATTTGCATGGCGGCCTGAACACGGCGGCCCGGCCGCTGAATGCGCTTGACGAAGCCGATCTGTGCCCCGGTGCGGCGGCGTTGGCTGCGCTGAATGCGTCGTTGCGCTGACCGCCGCACCCTGACTACACTTGGCGCCCATGGACGAAACCACATTCCGCGCACAGCTTGCGCAAGACGGCTACACCGAGGTTCTGCTGCGCGAGTGGCCGGCCAACACGGTGCTGCCAGAGCACCAACATGCGTTCGACGCCCGCCTGCTGGTGCTGGGCGGTGAGTTTCGGCTCGACAAGGCCGGGCAATCGCTGCTGCTGGGCGCCGGCCAGACCTGCGACGTGCCGCGTGACCAGCCGCATGCCGAGCACTACGGCGCCGAGAACGTCACCTTGCTGGTGGGCCGGCGCTACGCCTGACCGCTGGCGGCAGCGGCGCTGCCGGGTGTGGTTTTATAGGGTGTGGCGCGGTGGCGGCTTTGCGGCGTTTTCTGGCCCCGGCAAAGGCGCTGCCGGTGCGGCGTCGGGCGACAGCGACTTGATGTAAGCCACCAGCTTTCAGATCATGTCGTCGAGGATCGATTGCGTCCACCCCGGCATGGTGTTGGAACCGGTCACACGCTGTGATCGACCAGCACCCCACGGCGCGACGCCCCTAGAAAAACGCCATCGTGCGGACCTCGATGCTTTCACGCCGGGGTGCATCGGGCGCGGTGTCGGGATGCTCAAACGCGGTGTGGCCCATGAAGCGGGCTCGGCCATCGGTTTCAGAGTCGTAGGTCTTGAGCATCAGCGCCTGCGTCGGCTCCATCTGCGGGAAGTACACCCAGCGGTGCGCCGGTGAATGGCGCATCACGTAAATCTCACCGGTGCGCTCGGCGTACTTCAGCTCCATGCGCAGCATGTCTTCGGGGGCGTGGGTGGTGGCGTCGCACATCGCCAGCGGCAACTCCTCGACGCGGCGGTACAGCGGCTTCCAGACGTTGAAGAAGGCCACGCGTCGCCGCAGCAAGCCATCGGCTTCGTCGGGCAGGATGTCGCGCACACGCTGCGGCCCGGACGCCACGGTGTAGTCGCTGTGCACCAGCATCACCGCCGGGCGCTGCACGGTGGTCTGCAGCTTCAGGTCAGCCGGCAGCCGCTTGCGCACGGTGTGGTCAAACACCTCCACCCGCTGCGCGCCGGTGTTTTGCTTCACGAACGCAATCACCTGCGCGTAAAACGCCGACTTGATCGCCGCATCGTCGTCAAACTGGTCAAACCGTGCCGTGAACGGCTGCAGGGCAAAGCCTTCGCGGTCGAGCGAGAAGCTGTCAACCTGCGGCCAGCCGTCGTGGATCACCACCTCTTGCGGGTCGGTGCCGGGCGGGTTGCGCTGCACCGGCTCAACCGGTTCATAAAAATAATAGTCCGGCGGTATGCCGTTGTCGACCGAGTAGTTGAGGGTGGCGCGAACGCTTTGCGGCTGGCTCATGTCAGGCCGCTTCTCGCGTCAGGCTGAAGCCCGCGCCAACGTACGTCTTCTCCCAGCAGGGCAGGGTTTCAATGCGCTCGGTCATCCAGCGCTTGAGGTTCGGGTGGTCGGCCAGCGGCAGGCCCTGGTGGGCGTGCATGTGCATGGGTGCGGCCAGTACGATGTCGGCAATAGTGGGTTGGTCGCCGGTGATCCAGTCGTGCCGGGCCAGGCGCTGGTCGAGGATGCCCGCCAATTTGTGGAACTGCACGGCCTGCGCCTCCAGCACGGCCGGATCAGCGCTGGCGCCCAGCAGCGGTTTGACGCAGTTTTCGACCAGGAACACGTAGCAGCTGGGAAACCAGCTCGACGATTCCCAAAGCAGCCAGCGGTTGATGTCAGCGCGCTTTTGCAGGTCTTTGGGGTAGGCACTGTCGTTGCCGGCCTTGTCGGCGGCGTATTGCAGGATGGCGTTGGACTCCCACAGCACAAAATCGCCGTCGGTCAGCGCAGGCACCGACGCATTCGGGTTCAGTGCCAGGTAGGCTGCCTCTTTGTGCTGGCCGGTGAAGTAGTCAACATGCACGCGTTCAAACGGCACACCGAGGAAGTCGAGCCCGGCCAGTACCTTGCGGCAATTGACCGTGATGGGGTCTGCGTACACCTTCATGAATGTCTCCTGGGCTGTCGCGCTGGGCGCGTCTGGTTGTGGGCAGTGGTCAACGCGGCGCCATTCGGCGCGCCCACCCTGCTTGGTGAAAAGTCTACGGATTGACGGGCCGCATTGCACCTGCTGCAATGCAAACGGATTGTTCTCGAACGGCAGACAATGACGCTTTCCACCGACATGCTGACCACCTTTGTCAAGGTGGCTGAACACCTGGGCGTCAGCGCCGCTGCGGCGGACATGGGCATCAGCAAGGGCGTGGTCAGCAAGCGCGTGGCCCAGCTGGAGCAGGCGGTGCGCACCACGCTGTTTTCACGAAGCACGCGGCGGGTTGCGCTGACGCCGGCAGGCGAGATCTACCTCGCCTGCGCGCGCCAGGCGCTGGCGGCGCTGGTCGATGCCGACGAGCAGTTGCGCGATTTGCGACACGAGCTGAGCGGCCAGATCCGCATCACGGCACCCGGCTCATGGGGCCAAAAAGTGCTGGCCGGGTTGATCCCCGACTTTCTGGCCCGCCACCCCGCCATCGAGGTGGAGTTGCTGCTCGGTGACCGGCTGATGGACGTTGCCCACGAGCGCATCGACATCGCGCTGCGCATGTCGCCGGCGGCCTGGCCCGACCTGGTGGTCACGCCGGTGGCCCGGCTCGACTGGGCGCTGTGCGCGTCGCCGGCCCACCTGGCCAGCGCCGGCATGCCGGCGCTGCCGGCCGACCTGCTCAACCATCCCTGCATGAGCTACTGGCGCGACGGCTCAGACGACGCGTGGCAGCTGGTCAACGACCAGCAGGTGCAGAGTGTGCGTGTGCACGGCCGCTACCACGCCAACAATGCCGAGGCGGTGGCCTGTGCTGCGCTGGCCGGCCTGGGCGTGGCGCTGCTGCCGCTGTATGTCTGTGCCGACGATCTTGCCGCCGGGCGCTTGCTGCGCGTGCTGCCCGGCTGGACGCCGATCACCAAGTTCGGCAACCAGATCAACGCCGTGGCATCGCCCGACCGGATGCGCCTGACGCGCAACCGCGCACTGCTGGCCCACCTGCGTGAGCGCTTGAGCTGAGTGCTTGCGGTGTGCGCTTGCGATGCGCGCTTGCGTTGCGCGTTTGCGGCGCGCGCTCGAGTTGAGCGCTTGCGTTGCGCGCTTGCGATGAGCGCGTGAGTTGACTGCGTTGGTGGCCAGACCGCCGGCCTGCTCGACCAAAAAGGCCATCGCATTGGCCTCGTACCTCAGCCGCAGCTTGCCGGGTTTGCACCTTGCTGCTCAACCAGGAGTTGGGTCAGGCTGATGCGTTTCATGGCGCGGGGGGCAGGCATTCAGTTTTCCAGCGCTTTGCCGACGATCTCACGCACACCGTCACTCAGCCTGGCATGGGCCGCCACCCGGGCCACGGCGCTGCGGGCCGCGCTGCGCCAGGGCTCGGCCAGCACGCACCAGCGGTCCATCGTGCGGGCCATCTTCGCGGCCAGTTGCGGGTTGATGGCGTCCAGCTCCAGTATCCGGTCGGCCCAGAACACATAACCCGCCGCGTCGGCGCGGTGAAACGCCGCCGGGTTCTCACGGCAGTAGCCGGCCAGCAGGCTGCGGGCGCGGTTCGGGTTTTTGATGGAGAAGTCAGGGTGCTGCATCAGCACCTTGACCTTGGCCAGCACGCTGCCGCCGGCTGCATCGCCGGATGTCAGCAGCGGCTCAGGCGCGCGGGCTTGCAGGTTGAACCACTTGTCGATCACCAGCTCATCGCCGGCAAACAGCGCGTGAAAGCGCTGCAAGGCGGGCTCGGCCAGCGGTGAGTGGCCGTCCACCAGCGCCACCAGCGCGCCGTAGCGGTCAGTCATCTGGCCGGCATCCTTGAAGCGCTGGTAGGCCCGGCCCGGCCACACCGCATCGCCCGTGCGGCCCGCATCCAGCACCAGCATTTGCAGCGCCAGGTTGGCCAGCGCGCGGCGGCCGGTCTGGTGCGGGTCGGGCCGGTAGCCCTCATGCACCTGATGGGCGTCAAAAGCCCAGGCCCAATCGGCATGCAGGCGCTGCGCCAGTTGGCCACGCAGCTGCTCTCGCAGGCGGTGGATGCGCTGCGGGTTGACCACCGTGCAGCACTCGGCCAGGTAGCTTTCACTGGGCGGGGTGAGCACCAGCTCTTTGAAGGCGGCGTCGAGCGCCGGGTCGTGCAGCACCTGGCGCATGGCCTGCACAAACGCCTCGTCCAGCGGCGGCAGATCGGCCAGCGCGGCGTTGCCCAGCGCCGCCATCAGCCGGCCCAAAGCCAGGCGCTGACCGGCCTCCCAGCGGTTGAAGGCATCGCTGTCATGCTGCAACAGCACCAGCAGCGCGGCGTCGTCCAAGCCGTCGTCCAGATGCGCCGGGGCCGACAGGCCGCGCAGCAGTGACGGTACCGGTGCCGACGCCACGTTGACAAAAGTGAAGGTCTGCTCGGCTTGCGCCAACACCAGCACCCGCTCGGTGCCGGCGGCTTGCGCCTCGCCCACCAGACGCAGCGGCAAGGCCTGGCCGTTGTCGGCGCGCACCAGGCCCATCAACACCGGCATCACGCTGGGCAGTTTGCTGGGCTGGCCGGGGGAGGGCGCAGCACTTTGCGACAGCGTGAGCGCGTAGCGCAGCGTCACCGGGTCGTACACGCCGCGCGCCCGCAACGTGGGCGTGCCGGCCTGGCCATACCAGCGTTTGAAGGCATCGAGTTGCGCCGCCAGCGCGCTTTGCGGGTTGGCATCGGCGATGGCCTGCGCAAAATCATCGCAAGTAACCGCCTGGCCGTCATGGCGCTGAAAATACAAATCCATGCCGGCCCGAAAACCCGCCCGGCCCACCAGCGTGGCCATCATGCGCACCAGCTCAGCGCCTTTTTCGTAAATGGTGGCGGTGTAAAAATTATTGATCTCGGCATAACTGTCGGGCCGCACCGGGTGCGCCATCGGGCCGGCGTCCTCAGGGAACTGCATTGCCCGCAAGCCCCGCACATCGTCAATGCGCTTGACCGCCCGGGCCGATGCGCTGCCGGCCATGTCCATCGAGAACTCTTGATCGCGGTAAACCGTCAGACCCTCTTTCAACGACAGTTGAAACCAATCACGGCAGGTGATGCGATTGCCTGTCCAGTTGTGAAAGTATTCATGGCCCACCACGCTCTCGATACCGGCAAAATCACTGTCGGTGGCGGTGGCCGGGCTGGCCAGCACGTATTTGGTGTTGAAGATGTTCAGGCCCTTGTTTTCCATCGCGCCCATGTTGAAGTCGCCCACCGCGACGATCATGAAGCGCTCAAGATCCAGCGGCAGACCAAACCGGGCTTCGTCCCAGGCCACCGACGCGATCAGCGAGTTCATCGCATGCTCGGTTTTGTCCAGATCACCGCGCCGCACATACACCTGAAGCAAATGGTCTTTGCCGGTGCGGGTTTGGATGCGCTGCTCGCGGCATACCAGATCAGCGGCGACCAGCGCAAACAAATAGCTGGGTTTGGGGAATGGATCAAACCACTTGGCCAGATGGCGGCCGTTGTCGAGTGCAGTTTGCTCGACCAAGTTGCCGTTGCTCAACAGCACCGGGTATTTTGTTTTGTCGGCGCGCAGCGTGACGGTAAACACCGCCATCACATCGGGCCGGTCTAAAAAATAGGTGATGCGGCGGAATCCCTCGGCCTCACACTGCGTAAAAAGCCCGCCGCCGCTGGTGTACAGGCCCGACAGTTGGGTGTTTTTATCGGGCCCGCAGGTGTTGCGGATTTCGAGTGTGAAGGTGGCGGATTCGGGCGGGTTGTCGATCACCAGAAACCCGTCTTCATGGCGGAACGACACACTTTCGCGGTCGGCCAGGCAGCGCAGCAGCACCAAATCTTCACCGTGCAATTTAAGCGGCTGGCCCGGCGCGGCCTCGGTATTGCGCTCGATCACCAGTTTGCTGGCGACAATGGTTTTGACTGGGTCGAGATCAAATATCAGATCCGCGCTGCGGATCCAGAATGCCGGCGCGGCGTATTCCTCGCGGCGGACCAAGGTAGCGGGGCCTTCACGCATGGTGCGGTCTCAATTCACAAAAGAGTGGACAAGCAGGCCGCTGGCTTGGGCGGCCCGGGCCAACTGACGGTCGCTGGAGGCCAGCGCCGCGCATTTCAATTCAATGGCATTGACCAGGTGCAGCGCTTGCAGCGTGGCCAGTGGCACCGCCCTATCACGCAACTAGCCGGCGGCCCGGCCGACGCTGGCCACCTCAAAGGGCAAAATGGCCCCGCGCGGCCCCAACAAACTTGGTTGACTACAAACCCTGCTTCAAACTGGCCTGAATGAACATATCCAGATCGCCGTCCAGCACTTTTTGGGTGTTGGAGGTTTCAATATTGGTGCGCAAATCCTTGATGCGGCTGTTGTCCAGCACATAACTTCGAATCTGGTGGCCCCAACCCACATCGGTTTTGGTGTCTTCCAGCTTTTGTTGCTCTTCCATTCTTTTACGCATCTCGTGGTCATACAGCCGGCTGCGCAGCCGCTTCCAGGCCACATCACGGTTGCTGTGCTGGCTGCGGCCGTCCTGGCACTGCACCACGATACCGGTGGGCAGGTGCGTCAGGCGCACGGCCGAATCGGTTTTGTTGATGTGCTGGCCACCGGCGCCGCTGGCGCGGAAGGTGTCCACCCGCACATCGGACGGGTTGATGTCGATCTCGATCGAATCATCCACCTCGGGGTAGACAAACAGCGACGCAAAACTGGTGTGGCGCCCGCCGGCTGAATCAAACGGGCTTTTGCGCACCAGCCGGTGCACCCCGGTCTCGGTGCGCAGATGGCCAAAGGCGTAATCGCCTTCCACTTTGATGGTGGCATTCTTGATGCCGGCGATTTCACCCGGCGTCTCGTCTTCCATCGTGGCCACAAAACCTTTGCGCTCACAGTATTTTAGGTACTGGCGCAGCAGCATGCCCGCCCAATCATTGGCCTCGGTGCCACCGGCGCCGGCCTGGATATCGACAAAACAATTCAGCGGGTCAGCCGGGTTGCTGAACATGCGGCGGAATTCAAGCCCTTCAACAATCTCGCGCAGCGCGCCGGCGTCGGCTTGGATGGCCGCCAGATCGTCAAATGCCGCATCGGCCTTGGACATGTCATACAACTCGGTGTTGTCCGACAAATTGCTTTTGAGGTGGTCGATGGTGCCCACCACGTCTTCCAGCAGCTTTTTCTCGCGGCCCAGGTCTTGGGCGCGTTTAGGCTCGTTCCAGACGGTGGGGTTTTCGAGCGCGGCATTGACCTCATTCAACCGCAGAGATTTTCGGTCGTAGTCAAAGATACCCCCGAAGCTGCTCGGTGCGGGCGCTCAGATCGGCGAGCAGCGAGCCGATGGCGTTGACTTGTTCGATGTCCATGAGGGGGTTCTTGCGGCTGGTTTTTGGGCGGCCCGGGCTAGCCCGGAGGTTGCCGATTCTCGCATGGCGGTGTGGGCGGATGGCACGCGCTGGCGTGGGCTAGCATCGTGCAACATGACGCCCGCCACCGCGCAGCCGCCGCCCCAAACGCCGTACTGGCGCCAGACGCTGCGCCTGAGCGCGGCCCTGTTGTTGCTGTGGGGGGCGGTCACGCTGGCCGTGGGCTTTTTTGGCCGCACGGTAGATTTCAACTTCTTCGGCTGGCCATTCGGCTTCTGGGCCACCGCACAAGGTGCGCTGGGCGTGTTTTGCGCCATCGTCTGGTTTTATGCCTGGGCCATGAACCGGCTGGACCGGCAGCATGGCCACCCTGACGCCGACTGACGGCGATGGCGCGTCATCAGCCCGACGGCGCATGCCCCGCGCCTGAGGCGTGTTGGGCAATGCCACCGCTACCCCGCCTGCACCGGCACGATGGTCATCGTGTCATTGCCAAAGATGTCGATCACCTTGACCGCCACCTGGTAGCGGCCGGGCCGGGGGTAGACATGCCTCACCGATGTCAGGTCGAGTTGGCGGTCTTGCCGGGTGCGAAAGCTTTGCCACTCGTTCTCAAAGATGTAGCCGCCGGTCCACCAGTCTTCCCATTCCACCAGTTCGCCTTGGCTGGGCGCTATTAGGCTGCCCTGCACGGCCAAGCTGCGCGGGCGCTTGATGATCTCTTTGCGTGAGCCGTAGTCAAAGTCCACCGCCCAGTAATCCACCCAATCTGTCCATGCCTTGGTCAACTTCTCGCGCACCGGCTCGCCGCCGCCCTTGGGTTTGCTCACCTTGTAGAGCTGGCCGGCGTCGCACACCACCTGGCTTTTGCCCTCGCGCAGTTGGGCAATCACCGCGTCCATTGCCCCCTGGGTGTAGTAGACCGAGAAGTCGGTCAGCTCGATGGCCAGGACCTGGCGGTCTTTGGCATCGGGGCGCGGTGTGGCTTCGATAAAGGCCATGTCGTGGAACACCACCTGGCCCCGGTCCACCGCACGTTTGTCGAACACCTCGGGCGGAATCTGCCGGGGCGCCAGTTCGATGCCCTTGCTGCGGGCCTCGTCCAGCACGGCCGGAAACAGGCCCATCTCAAACTCAAACGCCAGCAAATCGACCCGGGATGCACCGCGTTTGCGACATTCGGTGATCGTCTCCTCCACAAACAGCCGGCCCACCGGCAGGTTGATCGGGCCGATCACCACCAGCCGGCCATTGCGGGCGCCGTGGAAGAAGGTATTGCTGCCGTCTGGCAGCGGCTGGGCTTTGTAGGCGCGCAGTATCAGCGCACGAAACGCGTGTTCTTTGGCGGCCAGCGCGGCCTGCTTTTGGGCGGCGTTGAGGCGGCCACCGACGTGCAGGTAGGCCTGGCGCTCGTAGCGGCCCAGGTTGAGCACCTCGAAGGCACGGAAGGGCTTGTCCGCTTTTTGCAACTGGCGCTGCACGCCGATCAGCCGCTTGCGGGTGGTGTGGATGCCAAACTTGCCCAGGTCGGTGGCAATCCATTTGCGGCCCAGTTTCTCGGCCACGGCGGCGGTGGTGCCGCTGCCGATGAAAAAATCGGCCACCAGGTCGCCTTCATTGCTGCTGGCTTTGATGATGCGTTCGAGCAGGGCTTCGGGTTTTTGGGTGGCGTAGCCCGCTGATTCCTTTGCCTGCGAATTGACCGGGTTGACTGTCAACCACAAGTCCTGCACCGGTACGCCCGGCATTTCGTCAAGGTAACGCTTGTATCTCGGGACCGCGCCGGGGCTGGGTTGAATGATCCGACCTTCTTCGAATAGCCGTTGCATTCGCTCTTGCTTGAAGCGCCAAAAGCGTGTCACGCCCAGAAACTCGTAGCGTGGATTGCCTTTGCCCGCACCACCTGGGGCGTTGAGGTCAGCCAGTTCGTATCTGCGACCGGTGCTCTCTTCAACGTTCTTGTAGTGGGTGCGCAGGTACTCCGCGTCGTATGGCGTGTACTGCAAGTTCCAGGTGGGGCGTTCTGCCCGCGAATACAGCAGGATCACATCATGAACACGTCCAAGGTGCTGAGAACCCTGGCCGCTGTCGCTGTGCGCGGTCTGTCGTTTCCAAATGATTTGATTGACTACGCGGTCTTTGCCAAAAATCTCGTCGAGCAGTCCGCGCACGTAGTGCGCAACACCCCAACCCATGTGCACATAAATCGACCCATCCTCCGCCAGCAGATCCCGCATCAGGATCAGCCGCTCGTAAATCATCGCGATAAAGCTGTCGGCCCCGCGCCCCCAGGTGTCACGGTAGGCAATCTGCTCCAGGATGTTGGGTTCTTTGTGGAAAGTCTCGCCGCCGATCTCGATGTCCATCGAGAAATCGGCGCCCACGTCAAACGGCGGGTCGATGTAGATCAGTTTCAGGCCACCGGCTTCTTCAATCTGCTCTCGCAGCGGGCCGGATTTGAGTGAACTCAAAATCAGTTTGTTATCGCCCCAGATCAGCTTGTTGGTCCAGCCCTTGGTCTGCCGGCCACGCGCATCAAACAAGTCGCGCTGCGGTGAATCGGGTTTTTCGGGCCGGGGTTCGTCCACATGCTCCAGCGTCTGGAAAGGCAGCACGGTGGTGCACACATCGCGGGTTTTGCCGTTCCACACCAGTTCCACCTCGCGCTTGTCCTCGAACAGGATGAAGCGGTATTTCTCGGGCAGCGGTTTGCCGGCCTGGATCAGCGCCACCAGGTCGCGTTTTTCGGTGTCGGTCAGATCGATGGAGGATTCGGGGCGGGCCATGGGAAGGGATGTATTCAGGCGGGTTGGCCAGGGTCGGGCGGAAACCAGTTTTCCACCAAGGCGCCGGGCACGCGCTCAAAGTGGCGCACATTGCGGGTGACCACGGTCAGCCCATGCACGCTGGCCGTGGCGGCCAGCATCACGTCGGCCCAGTCAACGGGTTGGCCGCTGCGGCGCAGGGCGGCTGCCAGGTCCGCCGCTGCCAGCACCACGGCTTTGTCTACCGGCAGCCAATGCACCAGCGGCAGGATGCGCTGGACGATGCGCGCCCACAGCACGCCACCGTCGTCGCGCAGCATGGCGCCATAGCGCAGCTCGTAGCGGGTGATTTCAGAGGCGAAGCGCAGGGCCGGGTCAGTGGTCAGCAACTGCTTGACCACGCTCAACTGGGGCCTGGGGCGGATGACCTCGCTCAGGACGTTGGTGTCGATCAGGTACACGCGCCGGCCCGATCAGCCGCGTTTGCGTGCTGTGCGGGGCCGGGCGGCGGTTGCCGCTGAGGTGCCGGGCGAGCTGGGCTGCTGGTCAGTCTGCGCAAGTGGATCAAATGGATCACGCGGCTGCCAGCCCTGGCGCTCGGCCCGGATGGTGTCCAGTGCTTCGAAGAAGGCGGTGTCTTCAATGCCGTCAGGGTTGATGTAGCTGCCGTCGGGTTGCTTCTGCAGCCTGGCCTGGAAGGCAGCCCACGCGTTGTCCCGCGCTGCATCGGCCTGGGCCGCCGCGTCATCCGCTGCCAATTTGCTTTCCAGCGCGGCGGCCACCAAATCGCGCAGCGGCCGGCCCTGGTGGGCGGCCGCAGCCTTGGCGCGGCGCAGCAGGGGTTCGGGCAGATCGAAGGTGGTTTTCATGCTGGCAGTATTTACGGCTTTGCGCCAAACGTCAAACCGGGTTGTGGCTGGTAGTCCCGAAAGAGGGACACCAGGTCCGCCAAATTGGCGGGTGGGTGTTTGTCAAACCGGGCCTGGTCCACGTAGACAAACCGGTAGGCCGGGCCGCCTGCGGCCTGGCTGGCGGCAGTGGCGTCATCACACCATTGCGACAGGCGGGCCATCTTGCGCGGCAGGTCCAGCTCTTCGCGGCCTTTGGTCTCCACCACCCACACGGTGCCGTCGTCGTCTTTGACGAAGAAGTCGGGCGTGTAGGTGGACAAATCGCCATTGCCCTTGACGTAGTCGAGCTTGAAGCCCACTGCCAGGTAGTTTTTGGCAAAGGCCGCCACACCGTCCGCGCTGTCCAAAAAGCTGGCAAAGCGCAGTTCCAGGCCGCCGGCATTGGGCTCGCCCACGGTGCGGTTGAAGATGCAGCGTTGTGCAGGCAGCCAGTCGCGGTGCTGGGTGCGGAACGGCCGCACATCGCGCAGGTGGATATGGTCTTCGATGTGAACCTTGCCGCTGTCTTGCACTGTCAGCGCGTTGATCGCGGCTTTGAAGCTGCCCAGCAAGCGCTCAGCCGCCACGCTCTCGCTGAGGTTGCGCAGCACCACCGGGTCATCGATGTCCACCGGGCCGCCCACAAACAGGCGCTGCTGGATGAAAGCCTTGACTTGCGGGTACACCAGGTCGTAGCCGCCCACCAGGTGCAGCTCCTTCATCAACTGCCGCGCGAAGAAGGCCACCACGCTGCGGCCGTCACCCACGCTGGTGTCGTCCAGCAGCACGGTGTGGTGGTCGTCACCGTCCAGCATGGTTTTGAAGACGATCTCGCGGGTGTCTTGCGGGGGGAAGGGCTTGAGCGGCAAGGGCACACAGGCCATCGTCAGCGCATCGAGCTTGTCCAGGTGCTGGAACTCGCGCTGCCAGCGGCGCGCCAGGCGGGGCAGGGCGATGTCCAGCGCGGCCAGGTCTTTATCGGGGTTGGTGGTGTCAATCTCCACCACCAGCGAGTCTTCATGCTGCACGCCGCCGCCCATGGGCACACGGTCCAGCTCAACGCCTTCGCGCTGGATGCTTTCGACAAACTCGATGAACGCGGGTGTGCCCATCACCGACACGGTCTCGGGGGTGTCACTGCCAAAGTACATGCGGCGCAGGCCCCGGCCCAGGGTCTGCTCGGGCAGGATGTTGCTGGCGGCGGCATAAGCGCGCAGGCCGACGATGGTGGTGACGTTGCGCACGTCCCAGCCCTCTTTGAGCATCAGCACCGAGACGATGGCTTTGTAGGGGCTGTTCCAGTGGTCAATCTGGTTGGCCTGGCGGCGCAGGGTTTCCAGTTCTTCCTTGTCTTTGCCGGTGGCGGCCTCGGCGATATCGCCGTTTTTCTTGGTGTGGATCACCAGCACGGCGCCTTGCAGTTCGGGGCAGGTGCGTTCCAGATGGGCGCCCACGTCGTCGCAATTGCGGGTGTCGTCCACCATCACAAACAGCACCGCCTTTTTGCCGGTGCGGGCATGGTCGGCATGGCTTTTTTTCCATTCCTCCACACCGAGCGCCAGGTAGTCAGCGTATTTTTCAGGGAACAAGGCACTTTGCTGCTCGTGCAGCCGGGCACGGCTGGTGGCATCGGGCAGCACCGGGTGTTTGACCACGCCCTGATGGATGGCTTCGACCAGCGGGTAGTCGCTGATCGTCTGCACAAAGATGGCACCGTTGTCATGGCGCGGGGTGGCCGTCACGTCAATCTGCAAGGCCAAGCGCTTGCCTTTTTGCAGCATGCGGTGGTGGATGTCGCGGATGCTGCCAAACCAGGCCATGCGCTCGTCATGGATGTGGTGGGCCTCGTCGTTGAACACGGCCAGTTCGTCGATCTCGCGGATCAAGGCGCCCAGGTCGGTCTTGTTGTCGTTGGTCTTGCCGCTGGGCGGGGCGCCAAAGGGCTGCAAGAAGTAGTCGGTCAGGTCGTCGTCGTCCAGCGACGGTTCAGGCACTTCGCCCAGGTAGACGCGGTGGATGTTGGTGAGAAACAGGTTGCCAAACTCCCTGCCGACGCGCACATCGTCTTGCAGGTGCACGGTGCACTGGAAGTCATCCCGCCAGTTTTGCCCGGACCAGCCGTTGTCGGGCAACACCGGGTCTTGGAAGAAGATGCGCAGGCCGTCAAAGTCAGCGCGTAGCCGGTCCAGCACGATGATGTTGGGAGCGATCAGCAAGAAGTTGCGTGCCAGCGTGGACTCGGGCTCGTACACCTTGTGAAAGTAGCTCCAGGCGATCAACAGCGACAGCACCTTGGTCTTGCCGGCGCCGGTGGCCATCTTGACCACATAACGTGGCCAGTCCTCCGGGAACATGCCGGCGGAAACGGCGCCTGAGGCGTCGAAGCGCATCAGGTCAAGCTTGTCTCGGGCGCGGCGCACATCGTGCAGCCAGATCACCGACTCCACCGCTTCGCGCTGCGAGAAATACCAGCGAAACACCTCGCTGCTGCCATCAGCGCGCTGCACCAAGTGGTCGCGCTCGAACCACCATTGCAGCAGCGCAAGGGACGTGGCGGACGCGCCGGCGTAGCCTGACGCGCGCCAGGCATGCACTTCTTTGCGCACCTTGGCCACCAACGGCGGCAGCAGGCGCTCGTAACCGGTGCTGCGCAGGGCCTCGTCAGCCGGAAACCACCGGTGGGCGGGGTCAAGCTGCGTGTAGGGGGAGCGGGAGAGCTGGGGGTGCAGGGCCATGCTGCGCAGTTTGCCGCAGAGTGGCTGCACGCCGCCGATGGCGGCCAGCCCTACCGAAGTGCCGCCGTCGGCGGCCCGACCTACCGAAGGGCCACCGTTGGCGGCCCCAGGGCCCGCAGCACATCCCGCACATACTGCGCGCGGTCCTTCGGCTCGGCAAACTCACGCTCGATGCGCAGTTTGTCGTTGCCGGCCAGTTTGACGTTCTTGTTTTTCTGCACCAGCTCGATGATGCGCAGCGCGTCGATCGGCGGTTTGGGGCGGAAGGTGATGCTCATCAGCTTGGGGTTGGCGTCGATCTTCAACACGCCGTACGGCCGGGCCAGCACCCGCAGCCGGTGGGTGTCAAACAGCGTCTGGCCCTGCGCCGGCAGCTTGCCAAAACGGTCCGTCACTTCTTCTAGCAGGATGTCGAGCTGATCGGACCGCTCTGCCGTGGCCAGGCGCTTGTACAGGTTCAGCCGCACATGCACATCGCCGCAGTAGCTGTCGGGCAGCAGCGCCGGGGCGTGCAGGTTGATCTCGGTGGCGCCGCCAAACACGCCGGTGGGGCTGAGCAAATCCGGCTCTTCACCGGCTTTCAAGGCCCGCACGGCCTCGGCCAGCATGTCGTTGTACATCTGGAAGCCGACTTCCATCATGTTGCCGCTCTGGTTCTCGCCCAGCACCTCACCGGCGCCGCGTATTTCCAGGTCGTGCATCGCCAGATAAAAGCCCGAGCCGAGTTCCTCCATGCTCTGGATCGCGTCCAGCCGCTGCTGGGCTTGCTTGGTCAGCGTCTCGGTGTCGGGCACCAGCAAATAGGCATAGGCCTGGTGGTGGCTGCGGCCTACCCGGCCGCGCAACTGGTGCAACTGGGCCAGGCCAAACTTGTCGGCACGGCTGATGACGATGGTGTTGGCCGTCGGCACGTCGATGCCGGTCTCGATGATGGTGCTGCACAGCAGCAGGTTGTGGCGCTGGGCGATGAAATCACGCATCACCGATTCCAGCTCACGCTCGGGCATCTGGCCGTGGGCGATGGCGATGCGGGCCTCGGGCACCAGCTCGGCCAGCCGGTCGCGCCGGGCGTTGATGGTGGCCACGTCGTTGTGCAAAAAGTAGATTTGCCCGCCGCGTTTCAGCTCACGCAGCACGGCCTCGCGCATCACGCTGTTGCCCTCGCTGCGCACAAAGGTCTTGATGGCCAGGCGGCGCTGCGGCGCGGTGGCAATCACGCTCAAATCGCGCAGGCCCTCCAGCGCCATGCCCAGCGTGCGTGGGATGGGCGTGGCGGTGAGGGTGAGCACATCCACCTCGGCCCGCATCGCCTTGATGGCCTCTTTGTGGCGCACGCCGAAGCGGTGCTCTTCGTCGATCACCAGCAAGCCAAGTCTTTTGTACTTGACATCCGGCGACAGCAGCTTGTGCGTGCCGACGACGATGTCCACCGTGCCGTCTTCCAGCCCGGCAAGAGAGACCTTGATCTCTTTGGCCGAGCGGAAGCGCGACAGCTCGGCAATGCGCACCGGCCAGCGGCCAAAGCGGTCAACCAGCGTCTGGTAATGCTGCTCGGCCAGCAAGGTGGTGGGCGCCAGGATGGCCACCTGCTTGCCGCCGATGACCGAGATGAAGGCCGCGCGCAGCGCCACCTCGGTTTTGCCAAAACCCACATCACCGCAGACCAGCCGGTCCATCGGCTGCGGGCTGACCATGTCCTGGATCACCGCATGGATGGCGGCGCGCTGGTCGGGCGTCTCCTCAAAGCCGAAGCTGGACGCGAAGGCTTCGTAATCGTGCGCCGAATAGCGGTGTGCATGGCCCTCGCGGGC
>JANMKO010000257.1:0-7472 GCA_031372085.1 Betaproteobacteria bacterium | reverse complement strand
TGGAAGTCACCGACGAGGGCTATGACGAGGCGCTGCTGCTCGACCCGTCGGGTTTTGTCAGTGAAGGCGCGGGCGAGAACATCTTCGTCATCAAGCGCGGCGTGGTCTACACGCCCGATCTGTCAGCCGGTGCGCTGGACGGCATCACCCGCAACACCATCCTGGCCATCTGTGACGACCTGGGCCTGAAGCTGGTTGAAAAGCGCATCACCCGCGATGAGGTTTATATCTGCGATGAGGCGTTTTTTACCGGCACGGCAGCCGAGGTGACACCGATCCGCGAGCTGGACCGCATCGAGCTGGGCGCCGGCACCCGCGGGCCGATCACCGAGAAAATCCAGGCCGCGTTTTTTGACATCGTCAACGGCCGCAACGCCAAGTACGCCGGCTGGCTGAGCCGGGTGTGACGGCCATGAGCGCCCCCGAAACCGTCGTCGACGTCACCGCCCAGGACGTGCAAGGCCCGGGCGTGGTGACCTGCCCGAACCCGTTGATGGTGCTGTGGAGCGCCCACCCCCGGGTGTTCATCGACGTGGCCAGCACCGGCCAGGGCAAATGCGCCTACTGCGGCACGGTGTACCGGTTGAAGGCCGGCGAGGTGCTGCACGGCGCGCATTGAGCGCCCGGGTGAGCCAAGTGCCCCCCCAAAACGGCAACGACGGCGGTGATGCGGGGTTCACGATAGCCCGGCAGCCCGCAGCAAAGCAGGCGCAAAGCGCAGCCCCGGCATGAACCGCAGATTCGCCACCGCCACCGCCACCGCCACCGCCACCGGGCTTGCCCTGAGGCTCAGCGGCTGTGCCGCCGTTGTCGGGCCGCCGAGCCCGGACGAACGGTTCCCACGCCCACGCCCGCGCTACCTGCCGGCGGCTTCGGGGCGGCGCTGCGGCAGCGGCACGGGCGGGTCGCGCGGCGTGGCCCGGCGGTCTACCACCACGCCGCCGTGGCGTGCGGCGTCGCTGCCGTGCTGCCGGTTCAGCACGATGTGGAACACGCTGCCCAGGCCCGGCATGCTGCGCACCCCCACGCTGCCGTGCTGGGCCTGCACCAGCCGGCGCGTCAGCGCCAGGCCCAGGCCGGTGCCGGCGTGGCGCTTGGCATGGCCCGTGTCAAGCTGCTGGTAATCGGTGAACAGGCGCGGCAGATCGGCGTCGGCAATGCCGATGCCGCTGTCTTCTACCTCCAGCCGGACGTGCCCGGCGCCCTGGGCCAGGGCCCGCACGGCGATGCGCCCGCCGGCCGGCGTGAACTTGATGGCGTTGCTCAAAAAGTTGTACAGCACCTGTTTGAGGCGCAGCGCGTCCAGCACCAGATCGTCCAGCGCGGGCTCGATGTCGATGCTCAGCAGCAGTTGCTTTTGCTGGATTTGCGGGTGCAGGCTGTCGCTCAGGTCTTTGACCAGGCGCCGCAGGTTCAACGGCTCGGGGAAAAACTCGACCTTGCCCGCTTCGGCCTTGGCCAGATCGAGCACGTCGTCGATGAGTTGCAGCAAATGCCGCCCGCTGCTGCCGATGTGGCCCAGGAACAGCGCGTGCTGCGGTGCGTCAACCGGCACCGCGCCCGATTGCAACAGCTCGGCAAAGCCGATGATGGCGTTCAGCGGGGTGCGCAGCTCATGCGACATATTGGCCATGAACAGGCTTTTGAGCCGGCTGGCCTCTTGCATCTGGCAGTTCTCGCCCTCCAGGTACAGCGTGCGGATGCGCGCAGCGTCCACCAAGTGGCGCTGGGCGTGCGCGGCGCGCGCCAGGCTCAGCCGCTCCATCGCGTTGTCCACCGCTTGCGTCAGCGTTTCAGGCCGCAGCCAGGCTTTGCCCACGTAATCATGGGCACCGGCGCGCAGCGCGGCCTGGCTCAGGCCTTGCTCCACCGCGCCGGTGAGCACCACCACCGGCACGCGCAGCAGCTGGTCGTCGTCGCGCTGCAAGCGGCTCAACACCTCCAGCTCACCAGAATCGGGCAGGCCCAGATCGAGCACCAGGCAATCGGGCAGCGGCAGCAGGGCGCACAGGCGCAGGCCCTCTTCGGCGGTGCAGGCCTCGATGAAATGGTAGGGCCGGCTGCAACCGTTGAGCAGCGCCGCCTTGGCGTCGGCGCGGTCCAGCGGGTTGTCATCGACGATCAGCACGCGCAGCGTCTTCGGGTGTTCAGCGGCCATGTCGGTCACCTCGGCGGGGGGCGTGTTGCATCAGGCGTTATCGGCACCGGCCAAATCGCCGGGCAGCGTGAAATAAAAGGTCGTGCCCACCCCGATGTCGGAGTCGAGCCAGATCTGCCCCCGGTGCTGGGCCACCAGCTTGCGGGCGATGGTCAGGCCGGCGCCACTGCCGCCGCCAAAAGCATCTTGCGGGTGCAGCCGTTTGAAGATCTCGAACACCCGGTCTTTGTTGCGCGCCTCGATGCCCAGGCCGTTGTCGCGCACGTAAAACAAGGTGTGCGCCCCGGCTTGCGCCGGCGTGGACAGCGGCCGGGGCAGCGCGGCCGGGCCGTCTTGCACATCGATGTAGCCGATCTCGACCCAGGCCGGCGTCTTGTCGTTGTACTTGACGGCGTTGGACACCAGGTTGGAGAAAATCTCGCGCACCCGCAGCCGGTCGCAGCAGGCCACCGGCATCGGCCGGGGCAGGCGCACCTGCACCCGCGACTCGATCAGCCGGGCGCCCAGCATGTCCAGCGCCTCCACCAGCACCGGGCCCAGGTCGGTGTCGATGAAATCCAGCGCCAGCCGGCCCACGCGGGAGTAGTGCAGCAGCGTGTCCAGCAGCGTGTCCATGCGCAGCGTCAGGCGCAGCAGCCACTGCAGCCGGTCGGTGTCTTGCACCCGGCCGGCTTGCGCGTCGGCCAGCAGCTTTTTGACATAGCTGTTGATGCCGCGCAGTGGCTCTTTCAGGTCATGGCTGGCGGCGTAGGCAAACGCGTCCAGCTCGGCATTGCTGCTGGCCAGCTCGGCATTGGCCGCGGCCAGCCGCTCGGCCTGCTGCACCACCAGGTCACGCACCAGGCGGCGCAGGCTTTGCGCGGCCTCTACCTCCACCCGCAGCCACGGCGCTGACCGGCCCTGCACCAGCTCTTGCCACAGCTCAAAGCTGCGCCGGGGGGTGAGCCGGGGGCCCAGCGGGCCGACCGCGCTGGGTTTTTCATGCGGGTTGCCGGCCCAGCGAAAGGTTTGCACCTGCTCACCCCGAAACCAGGCGATCAGCGCGCTGTCGGGTTGCTGCGACACCGCCAGCGCCAGCACCCCGCTGGCCACGCCAGCCCACGCAGCGGCGGCCGGATAGGCGACGCCCAACGCGTCGGTGGCCAGCACTTGCAGGCCGTCCTGGGCCTGGTCGATGCGCTGGCGCAGCCAGGCGGACAGTGGTTTGAGCTGTTGCTCGGTGGGGGTGACGCCCACGGTTTGCCAGCGGCCGCGCTGGAAAACCGCCACCCCGTCGGCCCGGATGCCGTCCAGCAAGCCCGGAGCCGCTGCCCGGGTGATCGACAACTGGCCGTCGGCGGCCGCGTGCGCCAGCAGCGCCAGGTGCACCGTGTCGATCTGCGCCTGGTAGTGCAGGTGCTCACGCAACTCGGCCTGCAAAATCTCCAGCGATGCGATCTGCGCCAGAAACTCGGCCGCCGAGCGCAGCGGGTAGGGCATGGCGGTGGGCGTCTGGTGGTGGCAGGCGATCAGCCCCCACAGCGCGCCGCCGCACAGGATGGGCATCGTCAGCGTGGCCGCCACGCCCATGTTGTGCAGGTATTCGGTGTACATCACCGACGCGCCGCGCAGCGCGCAGTGCGTCATGTCCAGCGGGCGGCCGGTGTCGGGGTTGCGCAGCGGCACCATCTCGCACAGCGCGCCCTGGGCGTCGGGCAGCGGGCGCACGCCGATGCGCTTGAAGATGTCACGCGCCGGCCGCGGGATGTCGGCCGCCGGGTAGCGCAGCCCCTGCCACGACGGCAGATCGCTGCGGTGGGCGTCGGCCCGCACCTCACCGCTGTCGTCGGCATGGAACTGGTAGACCATCGCCCGATCAAGCCCGGTGATGCGGCGTGCCTCACGCGCCACCACGTCACAAAACTCGGCCAGCGATTGGGTGGATTTGAGCCGGGCGATGGTTTTTTTCACCATCGAGAAATAGTCGCCGTCCTGTCCCACCACCGGCGGCGCGCGGCTGCTGGGCTCCAGCTCCAGCAGCAGCACGCCGTCGGCGCGGTGCAGCGTCATGTCCAGCGCCGGGTTGTCGGCGGGCGGGCCGGGCCAGCCCGGCAGGCAGGCCGTCAGCGCGTAGGTGGGGTTCTGGTCCAGCAGCTCGCTGCGCAGCAGCGCCCGGATGCGCTGCACCGGCGCGTCACCCAGCAGCCGCGCCAGTGGCTGGCCCAGCAGCTGGTCGGGCCGCAGGCCGGCCCAGTGCGCGATGTTCTCGCTCACCTGGGTGATCGTCAGGGGCGCCAGGGGGGTCAGGTCGGCCGGGTCGGCAAGATCGGCCGGATCGGCGCTGTCGGCAACAGCGGCCCTGTCCGCAGGATCGGCCCGATCAGCGACAGCGGCCCCGCCCAGCGCCAGCAGCAGGCCGTGGGCCTGGATGCAGCCGGGCGTCTGCACCGGCTCGTCATCGCAGTTGGCCAGCGACACGCCGTGGCGCTTGATGCTGTAGGGCAGCGGCAGCGCCGGGCCGGGGGCCAGCGGCCGGCCGGCGGGCGCGGTTGCGGCGCTGGCCGTCATGGCCAGACAAACCGGCTGGCGCGGGCGCTGGACGGGCCGTCCAGCCAGAACCGCACCTCGGCGGCCAGCGTCATCACATCCACCGGCTTGGCGATATAGCCGTCAAAGCCGGCGGCGCGCAGGCCCAGCTCATCGCCCGTCAACGCAAACGCGGTGAAGGCAACGATGGTGATCTGCCGGGTGGCCGGGTCGGCCTTCAGCTGCCGGGTCAGCGTGATGCCGTCGGTGTCGGGCATCTGGATGTCCATCAAAATGACATCGGGCTTGCACACCGGTATCTGCAACAGCGCCTGGCTGGCGCTTGACGCAACATCCACCTGGTAGCCGGCGGCGGTGAGCACAAACCGGGTCATCTCGATGAACATCGCGTTGTCGTCGACGACCAGCACGCGGCTCATGTGCATTTCCGGGGGGGGGGTCAAGGCGAGATCGGTCATGGCCGGCGGTGGGTGAGGGGTCTGGAGCGTGTCGGGGCCCCGGGCGTCAGCCAGCACGGGTGACACAGTCTGAGCCCGCCGGGCCGTGCAGTCTGTGCGCGAACGAACATCGAGGGGTGTGCGGCGCTGAAGCCACCAAAACCATCAGCCCCGGCGCGGCACCACCCGCACCGGCTGGCCGCTGCTGCGCTCCACCGCGCCGGCCCGCGCCCGCAACTGGCCGCAGCCGCCGTCCACGTCCTGCCCGGCCGAGTGGCGCAATTTGGTCAGCACGCCGCGGCGGTGCAGCAGGCGTGCCATCTCGGCCGCGCGGGCCCAGCTGGGGCGCTGGAAATCCAGCCCGGCCACGGTGTTGTACGGGATCAGGTTGAGCACCATGTGCTTGCCGGCCAGCAGCTGCACGATGCCGTCCAGCTCATCGTCACCGTCGTTGATGCCGGCCAGCAAAGTCCACTGCACCTGCACCGGGTAGCCGGTGGCCCGGGCATAACGCTCGGCCAGATCGACCAGGGTTTGCGGCGCCAGCCGGGGCGCACGCGGCAGCAGCTTTTCGCGCAGCGCGGGCTTGCTGGTGTGCAGCGACAGCGCCAGCGCCGGCTTCACCGGGCCGGCGGGCAGGCGCTCAAACACGCGCTCGTCACCAACGGTTGAAAACACCAGGTTCTTGTGGCCGATGTTGCCGGCCGTGCCCAGCAGGTCGATGGCCTGCAACACGTTGTCGAGGTTGTGCGCCGGCTCACCCATGCCCATGAACACCACCTTGGTCACCGGCCGCAGACAACGCGCCAGCGCCACCTGGGCCACGATCTCGGCACTGCCCACCTGGCGCAGCAGGCCGCCCTGGCCGGTCATGCAAAACACGCAGCCCACCGCGCAACCCACCTGGCTGGACACACACAGCCCGCCGCGTGGCAGCAGCACCGCCTCCACCGTCTGGCCGTCGGCCAGCGCCAGCAGCAGGCGGGCCGAGCCGTCGGCGCCCGGGTGCTGTGATTGCAGCCGGGCCAGGCCCTGCCAATCGGCCGCCAGCGTGGGCAGCGCGTGGCGCAGCGCCAGCGGCAGCCAGTGTTCGGGCTCACGCCGGCCGGCGGCCAGCGGCAGCGCGTTGGCCCACTGGCGCAACAGGCGCTGCTCATGCGCGGGTTTGGCGCCCAGGGTGCGCAGGCGCTGGCGCAGGTCGTTGATTTGCATGGGTGGGGTGGCGGACAGGCCCGGCATTCTCGCGCCGGCTGCGCCGCCGGCCCGCACGCGATCAGGACTGCCCGCGCGACTTGGCATGACTGACCAGCGGCTGCGCAGCCGGCCTGCGTGCGTCGGCCCACCGTCCCGCGGCTCCGCCCGCCCCGTCGGCCCGCCCGGGCGCTCAATCACAGCCAGAATCCGGGCCCGACCCTGTTTCTGGATGGCCCGCCCATGACCCGACCCCACCACTGGCCCACGCAGGCCCAGCCTGCCGCGCGGTTGACCTGGCCGTTGACCGCGCTGGTTGCCGCGCTGGTTACCGCGCTGGTTGCGGCGCTATTCACGGCCTGCAGCACCGTGCCGCCGCCACCCGCCGTGCCGCCGCCCGCCGCGCTGCTGCTGCAAGGCGTGCCGCCGGTGCCGCAGGCGGTGGCCGATGCGGTGGCGCGCTACACCGACTTTGCCGGCCATGCGCTGCTGGACTGGCACCCCACCCGGCGCGAGCTGCTGGTAAGCCACCGGCCGCCGGGCGGCAACACCGCGCAGCTGTACCGGGTGGCCGGCCCGCTGGCCGAGCCCGAGCTGCTGACCGACGGCCCCGAGCCGGTGGCCAACGCCTGGTACGAGCCACGCGACGGCCGCAGCATCGTGTTGGCGCGCGGCAGCGGCGGCAATGAGGTGTACCAGCTCTACCGGCTGGATCTGCCCAGCCGCCAGCAAACCCTGCTGACGGATCCCGACCAGCGGCACAGCCTGGACGTGTGGCTGCACCGCAGCAGCCAGGCCCTCGTCAGCTCACTGCCGCTGGACCGCACGGCCCCCGGCGGCCGGCGCAGCGAGGTGGCCACCACGCTGTGGCTGCTGGACCCGGCGCGCCCGGGCCAGCGCCGGGTGCTGGCCGACTTGCCCGGTGGCGGCTGGCAGGCGGTGGCCGTGTCACCCGACGACGGCCAGGCCGCGCTGCTGCGCTATGTGTCGGCCACCGAATCCGAGGTCTGGCTGCTCGATCTGGCCAGCGGCCAGCGCCGCCGCGTCTTGCCGGGCGCGCCCGGCGCTGCCGGCGCTGTCGGCGCTGTCGGTGCCGGGGGTGGTGCCGGTCGTCTCCGTGGCGACGGTCGACTCGGTCGGGCCCGGCTTCGTGGGGTCCG
>JANMKO010000216.1:0-3006 GCA_031372085.1 Betaproteobacteria bacterium | reverse complement strand
TTGAGCGCGGCCAGCACATCGCGTGGGTTGGAGAAGCTGCGGGTGGCGAACTGCTCACGCGCCAGCGCCTTCTCCAGCACAAATCGGATGGATTGGTCGTCGTCTACGATCCAGATGGGTTTCATGCGGCGGCGGCCTGTTGCGTTGGACTTGCAAGCTGCTGGATTACGGCAGCGGGATCACGATGCGAAAAACCGTACAGCCGGGCTCGCTGTCGCACTCGATCATGCCCTGGTGCTGTTGCACAAACGTCTGTGCCAGCGTCAAGCCGAGGCCCGAGCCGCCCTCTCGCCCGGATACGAGCGGGTAAAAGATGCGGTCCCGGATGTCGTCGGCCACGCCCGGTCCGTTGTCTTCGATATGCAATTCCAGTGCCAGTCGAAAACGCTGTTTGCCGATGGTGACTTGCCGCGCCACCCGGGTGCGCATCACGAGCCGGGCGTCGCCGTCAAAAATGCGGTGGGCCAGTTCATGGGCGGCGTTTTGGGCGATGTTGAGCACGGCCTGGATCAGCTGCTCGCGGTCGCCGCGAAAATCCGGGATCGAGGTGTCGTAATCGCGCCGCACCGCCAGCCCGCGTGGGAATTCGGCCAGGATCAGCGAGCGCACCCGCTCGCACACCTCATGGATGTTGACGTCGCTCACCACATGCGGTTTGCGGTGCGGCGCCAGCAACCGGTCAACCAGCGCTTGCAGCCGGTCAGCCTCGTGGATGATGACTTGGGTGTATTCGGTCAGCTCGCGGCTGTTCAGCTCCATCGCCAGCAACTGCGCCGCACCGCGGATGCCGCCCAGCGGGTTCTTGATCTCGTGCGCCAGGTTGCGGATCAGCTCTTTGTTGGCCTGCACCTGGCCCAGCGCCCGCTCTTCGCGGTCTTGCCGGGTCTGCTGCTCGATCTCCAGCATCTCCACCAGCACCAGGTCGCAGCGCCCTGGCGCGGCCACCGGGCGCCGGCTGCCGCCAGCCGCCGGCTGGGGCTCGGCAGGCGGGCCGCCGTGGTCGATCTGGGTGACGATCACATGCACCGGCAGCACCTCGTGCGCGGCCAGCGGCGCACGCTTCATCATGCCGTCGAAGCGGCCCGTGGCAATCTCGTTGCCGGTGACGGCCTTCAAGGTCTCGCGCAGCTGGCGGCTGTCGACAAACCAGTCAAACAGGCTGCCCCGCATCAGCGCGCGGCGCGACAGGCTGGCCACGTCCTCAAAGCAGGCGTTGACGAACACCAGCGCGCCGTCGGCCTGGGCCACCGCCACCATCGTGGCCAGCAGGTCAAAACTGTCGTAGCGGGCGGGCATGGCGGCGGGTTTGACGGCCGCAGGTTTCACTGCGGCGGCTATCGATGCGGCGGGTTTCAAGGCGGCAGCTTGCCCAGCTCACGCCGGATCGCCGCCGCATCGCCCTCGCTGCGGGCCACGGCGGCCTTGATCTGGGCCACCCGGTCGAGGTAGTTCTGAAAGTTGCGCTCGTCGCCGCGCCGCTCCGGCTCACCGTTGTTGTAGTCGCGCTTCAACGCCGCGAGCTTGTCCTCCTCGCGGCGCAACTCGGCCTCCAGGATGCGCCGGGCGTCGCTGTCGCGCTGGCGCTGGGCGGCGGGGTCGATGCGCGAATCACCCGGGCGCGGGGCCGACGCGCCGTTGCCGGCGCTGGCGCCGCCCTGGCGTGGCCGGGTGCCCTGGATCACCGTTACCGGCGCGCCTTCGATGGTGCGGCAACTGCGGTCGCGGGCCTCGTCGGGGGTGAGTGAGTCGGTGTACAGCACCGGCGGCCCGGGGCAGCGGTACACGGTGCCGGCCTGGGCCAGCGCCAGGCCTGGCAGTGCCAGGCCGCAGGCCGAGACCAGGACGGTGAACAGAGAGTTTGTGCTGCGCTTCATCGGATCCCAAAGGTCGGCGCTCAACCACGGCGGCATGCGGCGCATTGTCCCCCGGGCCGGGCGGGCCCAGCCCAGGCCGGTGCCGGGGCGCCGCCCCGGTGCCAGGCAACAAAAAGGGCGGCCCGTGCCGCCCTTTTGATGGCGGGTGGCCCCAGGGCCACCGCGCTGCTTACAGGGTGTAGTACATGTCGAACTCGACCGGGTGCGTGGCCATGCGGAAGCGCGTGACCTCTTGCATCTTCAGCTCGATGTAGGCGTCGATGTACGAGTCGGTGAACACGCCCCCCTTGGTCAGAAAGCCGCGGCCCTTGTCCAGATACTCCAGCGCCTGATCGAGGCTGGAACACACAGTGGGGATCTTCGCGTCTTCTTCGGGCGGCAGGTGGTACAGGTCTTTGGTGGCGGCCTCGCCCGGGTGGATCTTGTTTTCCACCCCGTCCAGCCCGGCCATCAGCAGCGCGGCAAAGCCCAGGTACGGGTTCATCAGCGGATCGGGAAAGCGGGCTTCCACCCGGCAGCCCTTGGGGTTGGCCACATACGGGATGCGAATCGACGCCGAGCGGTTTTTGGCCGAATACGCCAGCTTGACCGGTGCCTCGAACCCCGGCACCAGCCGCTTGTAGCTGTTGGTACCGGGGTTGGTGATGGCGTTCAATGCCCGGGCGTGCTTGATGATGCCGCCGATGTAAAACAGCGCAAATTCACTCAAACCTGCGTAACCGTCACCGGCAAACAGGTTTTTGCCGTCTTTGAACACCGATTGGTGCACATGCATGCCGCTGCCGTTGTCGCCGACGATGGGCTTGGGCATGAAGGTGGCGGTTTTGCCGTAGGCATGGGCCACGTTGTGGATCACGTACTTTTGCAGTTGCACCCAGTCGGCGCGCTGCACCAGGGTGCTGAACTTGGTGCCGATCTCCATCTGGCCGGCGTTGGCCACCTCATGGTGGTGCACCTCGACCGGGATGCCCAGCGACTCCAGAATCAGGCACATCTCAGAGCGCAGGTCTTGCCCTGAATCGACCGGCGGCACCGGAAAGTAGCCGCCCTTGACGCTGGGCCTGAAACCCGAATTGCCGTGCTCATACTCTTTGCCGGTGTTCCAGGCGGCTTCTTCAGACTCGATCTTGGA
>JANMKO010000207.1:0-12227 GCA_031372085.1 Betaproteobacteria bacterium | reverse complement strand
GCCCGGCGCCCCGGCCGGATCAACCCAGCGCGGCAGCGCTGCGCCGGGCGGCGCCGGGCCCCGGCCGGGCGGCCGGCAGGGGGATCTGGTCGGCCTCGGCCACGCGCACCAGCGCGGCCTCGAACATCGCCCGCGCCTGGCCCGACACCCGCTGCAAGTGGCCGTGCAGCGCCGCGTCGGCCGGGCTGCGGCGCACACACTCGGCGCTGTAGGTCTCAAAGTTGCCCAGCAGCATCACCAGCTCCACCACATGGCGCGGGCATTCGCAGGCCACCGTGGTGGACGCCGCCGCCAGCTGGGCCAGCGCGTCGTCGTCAAACAGCCGGGCAGGCACGGCCGACGCCGGCTGGCCGGCCGATGACAGGCCGTCGCCCGGCCAGCCGGCGCCGGGGCTGGGCGCGCCGGCCGCCGCCGGGCCCACCAGCGTGCCCACGGCGGCGTCCACCAGCATGCGCAACTCCACGTCCGACAGCGGCGCCCGGTGCAGCCGGCAGCCGGCGTCACGCAGGCGCTGGGTGGCCCGCTCGGCACCAAAGCCATAGACCACCACGCAGCACTGCACGCCCAGGCGCTGCATCAGCGCCAGCAGCCGGTCGGCCGAGTCGGGCTGCAGCGTGGCCAGCTCGGCCACCAGCAGGTCGGCCTGCAGCGCGGCTGCTGGTGCGGCTGCTGGCGCGGTGGCGGGCGTGATGGCTGGCGTGATGGCCGGAGCGGATGCAGATTCGGCTGCACCCGGCGCACCCGGCGCACCCGGCATGCCCAGTGCGGCCTCGGCCGCCGCCAGATCGGGCCAGGTGCCCACCCGCTGCAGGCCGCGTGCGCCCAGGCGGCGCGGCAGGCCCAGCCCCAGCAGCGCGGCCCGGGGCCGCACCGGCGCCAGCGCGGCCGGCGCCTGCAGCGCGGCGCGGGCGTCCGAGATCTCTTGCAGCGCTGGCGTGGGCAGGCGCGCCACCGTGCCCACCGCGTGGCCGATGTCGATCAACTGCTTGATCAGCAGCAGCCGCTCCACATCGGCGCCGGTGTACAGCCGGTGGCCGCTGTCGGTCAGCGACGGGCCCACCACCTGGTAGCGCCGCTCCCAGATGCGCAAGGTGGACACCGGGATGCGCACCATGCGCGCCACCGCACCGCTGCGGTAGCGCGGTTGCTCACTTGAAACTGAGTTGAACATGTTTTGCATCACAATAGTCTATTCAAATCTACAACAAAATGAGCAGAGTAGGGATATATCAAGGTCTAAACCGGTACATTGAGGGTATGAACCTGCTCAAAGCCATTTCGTCGGTCGATGTTTTCTCCTCGCCGCCGCCGCTGTCGGGCGGCTTGTCGCCCGCCCTGATCGCCGATCTGCGCAGCGACCATGCCGGTGAGGTGGGGGCGGTGGCCATCTACCGGGGCGTGCTGGCCGTCAGCCGCGACGCGGATTTGCGCGGGTTTGCCCAGCGCCACCTGCTGACCGAGGCGCGCCACCAGCGCCTGATCGAGGGCTGGCTGCCCGCGCCACAGCGCAGCCGGCTGTTGCCCGCCTGGCGCATCGCCGGCTGGCTGACGGGCGCCCTGCCCGCCCTGCTGGGGCCGCGTGCGGTGTACGCCACCGTGGCGGCGGTGGAGGTGTTTGTCGATCAGCACTACGCCCGGCAGTTGCGCCACATCGACGCCGAGCCGGCGCACGCCCTGCTGCCACTGCTGCGCCGTGAGCTGGCCGAATGCCAGGCCGATGAGCGTGAGCACCGCGACGAGGCGCTGGCCCGGTGCGGCGCCCAGCCCGTGCCCGCCTGGCTGCGCGGCTGGACAGTGCTGGTGGGGCGTGGCTCGGCCGTGGCCGTGCGCCTGGCCCGGCGCTGGTGAGATGCGTCCAGACCGGTGGCATGCCCTGTTGAATGCCCTGTTGAATGCCCTTTTGAATGCCCTGATGAACGCGCTTTTGAAGGCTCAACGATGACCGCTGACAGCGCCAGCCGCACCGCCCCCGGCCCCGCCGCCCGCGCCACCGTGCGCGATGACGAGCGGCAACGCTTCAACCGCCTGGCGGCCACCTGGTGGCACGCCAGCGGCCCGATGCGCCCGCTGCATCGGCTCAATGCGCTGCGTGTACCGCGCCTGTTGGCAATGGCCGAGGCCCACCACGGGCGTGCGCCCGGCAGCGGCCTGGCGGGCCTGCGCGTGCTGGACGTGGGCTGCGGCGCCGGCCTGCTGTGTGAGCCGCTGGCCCGGGCGGGCGCGCAGGTCACCGGCATCGACACTGCCGAGCGCAGCATCGCCGTGGCGCAGGCGCACGCCGCTGGCGCCGGCCTGGCGCTGGACTACCGCTGCGGTGAGCCGGCGCAGGCGCTGGCCGCCACCGAGCGGTTTGATGTGTTGCTGTGCCTGGAGGTGGTCGAGCATGTGCAGCACATGCCGGCCTTTGTGGCGGCCGTGGCGGCGCACCTGGCGCCGGGCGGGCTGCTGATCGCGTCCACCCTCAACCGCACCTGGCGCAGCTTCTGGCTGGCCATCGTCGGGGCCGAGTGGCTGTTGCGGCTGCTGCCGCGCGGCACCCACCGCTGGCGCCAGTTCGTCACCCCGGCCGAGCTGGCTGCGGCGATGGCCCAGGCCGGTTTGCAGCCGCACGGTTTGACGGGGCTGCGCTACCTGCCGCTGCTGCACCGCGCCAGTTGGTGCCGCAGCACCGCAGTCAATTACCTGGCCAGCTTTGCACGGCCGGCGGCCGCAGCAGGTACGCTCGGCGCTCTTCGCACAACCCCTTCCAGAACCCCGCTGCCGGCGCCGGACCCGCAGCAAGGGCTTCTTCTTGATCCGGCACAGGAACCCACACCATGAGCAGCCGCCGCCACTTCATCATCACGCTGGTGCCCGCCGCCGTTGCACTGGGCGCGGCCACCACGCTGCATGCCCAGCCGGCCAAGGCCGACTAAAACGACCCCACCGCCAAAGCCCTGGGCTACAAGCACGATGCCACCAAGGTGGACACCGCCAAGTACCCGACCTATGTCAAAGGCAGTGTTTGCAGCAATTGCCAGCTCTACCAGGGCAAGGCCAGCGACCCCTGGGCCGTCTGCCCGCTGCTGGGTGGCAAGCAGGTCAATGCCAACGGCTGGTGCTCGGCCTGGGTCAAGAAGGCGGGCTGATGGCCCGGCCCGGGGCGCCGGCCGGTTGAACCAGGCCCCCCGGGGCGCTGAATGACCAGCGTGGTCTGGTTCAAGCGCGACCTGCGGCTGCATGACCACGCGCCGCTGGTGGCCGCCGCCCAACACGGGCCGGTGCTGGCGCTGCACATCACTGAGCCGTCGCTGCTGGCGTCGGATTTGTTTGATGCCTCGCATGCCGATTTCATCGAGCAAAGCCTGGCGGATCTGGCACAGGCGCTGGCCCGGTGTGGCGGCCGCCTGGTGCGCCGGTATGGTGAGGTGGTGCCGGTGCTGCACGCCCTGCACCAGGCCACCCGATTCACCCAGCTGTGGAGCCACGAAGAGACCGGCCAGCGCCTGACCTGGGACCGCGACCGGGCGGTGGCCGCCTGGTGCCGCGCCCACCGGGTGGGCTGGACTGAGCTGCCACAAAACGGCGTGGTGCGCCGCCTGCCCAGCCGCAACGGCTGGGCCCGGCGCTGGGACAGCCGCATGGCCACGCCGCAACTGGCCGCGCCCTTGCACATCGCGCCGGTGCCCGGCGTCGAGTCCGCGCCGCCACCGGCCGGCCTGCGCGCGCACCACGGCCAGCGCAAGCCGCTGGCGCAGGCGGGCGGTGCGGCGGCCGGCCAGGCGCTGCTGGGCACTTTTTTGGCCGCGCGCGGGGTGGACTACCGGCGCGGCATGTCCAGCCCGATCAGCGCCGAGACCGCCTGCTCGCGCCTGAGCCCGCACCTGGCCTGGGGCACGCTGTCGCTGCGCAGCGTCAGCCACGCGGCGGACGCCCGGGCCGCCGAGCTGCGTGCGCTGCACGCGGCCGGTGCGCCCATCGACGCGCGCTGGCCGGGGGCGGTGCAGTCGTTCCAGGGCCGGCTGCGCTGGCATTGCCACTTCATGCAAAAGCTGGAGGACGAGCCGCAGATCGAGTTCAACAACTTCTCACGCGCCTGCGACGGCCTGCGGCCGGACCGGGGCGAGCCGGGCTTTCGTGAAGACTGGCTGGCCGCCTGGGCCACCGGCCGCACCGGCTACCCGATGATCGACGCCTGCATGCGGGCGCTGCTGGCCACCGGCTGGATCAACTTCCGCATGCGGGCGATGTTGATGAGTTTTGCCGCCTACCACCTGTGGCTGCACTGGCGCCAACCGGCGCTGCACCTGGCGCGGCAGTTTGTCGATTTTGAGCCGGGCATCCATTTCAGCCAGTGCCAGATGCAATCGGGCACCACCGGCATCAACACGCTGCGCATTTATTCGCCCACCCAGCAAGCCCGGGTGCAAGACCCGGATGGCCACTTCATCCGCCGCTGGGTGCCCGAGCTGGCCCGGGTGCCGGCCGGCTTTGTGCATGAGCCGTGGCGCATGCCCAACGGCTTGCAACAGCGCACGGGCTGCCGCATCGGCGGCGCGGGTGCGGGCGACGGTCTCGGTGCGCGTGCGCAGGAGGGTGTGGGTGTGGCGGACGGGGCGCGTGCGGATCTGGGGGCGGATGTGGATGCGGATGGCGGTGCGCGGGCCTATCCGGCGCCGCTGGTCGATCACGCCACCGCCTGGCGCGCCGCGCGCGAGCGCCTGGGCGCCGTGCGCAGCAGCGCTGCCGCGCGCAGCCAGGCCGACGCGATCCAGCAGCGCCACGGCAGCCGCAAGAGCGGCATCGCGCCGGTGGCCCGGGCGGGCGCCACGGCCACCGGCAAAGCGGCCGGCGCGGCGCCGGCTGCGGCCGGTCAACTGTCGCTGTGGGATGCGGGCGATCCCTGAGCCGGCGGGGTGTGGCCCATGCGATAACCCGGGCTGCGCCGTGTTGCGGCGCGCCGGCCAACCCGGCCATCCCGGCCACCCCCGGCCAACCCGGCCCACCCACCCAGGAGCCCGCATGATCAAGGTCCACATCCTCTACCCCAACGCGCCCGGCGTGCGCTTTGACATGGCCTATTACACCGACCGCCACATGCCGATGGTGCAAGCCCGTATCGGCGCGGCCTGCACCGGCTTCACGGTGGACGCCGGCCTGGCCGGCGGCGCGCCTGGCCAGCCCGCGCCGTATGTGGCGGTGGGCACGCTGCTGGTCACGTCGGTCGAGGCCTTTGGTGCGGCGATGGCCCAGCACGGCGCCGAGGTGATGGGCGACATCCCCAACTACACCGATGCCCAGCCGGTGATCCAGATCAGTGAGGTGAAGGTGGCATGAGCGCGGCGGCCGCAGCCGGGGCCGACCGGCCTGACCACCCACCCGGCTCGCCGAGCCCCCCGGCCTTGCCGAGCGGCCGGCATGTCGGTCTTGCTGCTGCGCAACCACGGGCCGGTGGTCATCGGCCACAGCCTGGTGAATGCGTTCAGCCTGCTGTGGCTGCTGACGCGCGCCTGTGAGCGGCCACTGGCCAGCGCCGCAATGGGCCGCAGGCAGCCGCAGGCAGCCGCAGGCAGCCGCATGCAGCCGCAGGCAGCCGCAGGCAGCCGATGGCCGAGCCGGTGCTGGCCGGCTGCGTGCGCAACTCGCGCAACTTCGACCCGCGTTTTGGCGCCGGCCGGGATGCGTTTGATGCATTGCAACGCTTGATCGACCGGCGCGACCCGTCGTACCGGGCTTGACAAGGCCGCCAGAAACTCGCCGGGCCGCCCCGGCGTGCCCGCACGGGCCATCGCAGCCCCGCCGCCCGGCCCGCTGCACGGCCCGCTGCACGGCCCGCTACACCGCCTTCAACGCCGCCTTCAGGATGCCGTCGCAAGCCGCGCGCTGGGCGTCGGCAGCGTCCAGCTTGCGGCACACCGCCGCCAGGCCGGGTTGGCCGTCATGGCCGTCGCTCAGCCGGCGCAGCGCGGCGTCATGCTGGCCGGTCTTGTTCCAGTCGGCCAGCTTGCTGCCCGCCCGCTGCAATGAGCGGGCGCTGCGCTCGTGGAAGGCCGCCGGGTCTTGGCCGGCCTCGGCAAACAGCTGCCGCGCCACCTGCTCGATGCGGGCGCTGTCTTGCGGCGCCAGGTCCACCAGCGCGGCCAGGTAGGCGGCGCCCCATTGCAGCCGGGTGGCCGGGCCCACGCTGCCGGCATGGGCCTGGGCGTACCAGCGCAGCGCCTCGGCCGGGCGGCCCAGTTTTTGGGCATTGCCGGCCAACTGGCTCATCAGGTAGAACGGTGAATGGCTGCGCGCCAGATTGGCTTTGAGCAAGGCGTCGCTGTCGGCCCACAGCCCGGTATCGGCCAGCACGCCGGCACCGGCCGTGACCACCGCCTGGCGCTCGTGGCCGTCGCGGATCTCGCGGTCGTCGCGCGCCACCTGCGCGCGCACCTGCTGCACCAGTGCGGCCGGCAGTTTGGGGTGCAGCGCCGCCTTGGGCTGGTCGATGCGGGCCAGCGCCACGCGCGACGCCAGCGCATTGAGCCGGTCGGCCCGCGACAGGCTGGCGTCGGCCTGCAGGGTTTGCAGCGCGCCATCAAAGGCGCCGGCCAGCGCGCGGCGGTCAGCGCCGGCTGTGGGCGCCAGTGCCCGGGTGATCTCGGCCGCGTGGTTGACCAGCACATCCATTTGCAGCCGGCTGGCCGGCGCGTCAGCCAGCAGCGCCTGCACCCGCGTGCGCAGCGCCGCATCGGGTTTGATGCCCTTGCCGTCGTCGCTCTCGGCCAGGGCCTTGAGCAGCAGCCGGGTGGCCGCTGCCGGCTCACTGGCCGGGCAGGCGGCCGACAACTGGGCCAGCAGGCCGGCCCGATCGGCCGGGCTGACGAGCCGGGCCTCGTCGGTGTCCCAGCCGTAGAAGGCCAGTGAGCGCCATTCGGGCCCGCTCAACGGCTGGCCGGCCCGGGCGTCGACCAGCAGCGCCGTCACCGGCCGGCCACCGGCCAGGCCAAGCTGCAGCAGCGCCAGCACCTGCGGCGCGTCCACCTCACCGGGCAGGCGGGTGATCTCGGTGCCATCGGCCGCCAGCAGCACCAGCGTCGGGTAACCGCGCACCTTGAAGCGGCTGCCCAGCTTTTGCGCGCCCGGCAGATCGCCGTCGATCTGCACCGCCACAAAGCTTTTGGAGCGCTCGATGAAGTCTTGCCGGTTGAACAAGGTGGCCTTCAACTGGTTGCACGGCGGGCACCAGGCCGCGCCCCAGTACAGCAGCAGCGGCTTTTTCTCGGCACGGGCCAGCGCGAAGGCGCGTGCGATGTCGGCATCGTTGGCGGCGGTCAACCAGGCCACGGCGGGGGCGGCCGGGTTGGCGGTGGCGGTGGGGTTGGCGGTGGCCGCCAGCACGGGGGCCAGGGTGGCCGAGGCCAGCGCGGCCAGGGTGGCCAGCAGCCGGGCGGACCGGGTGAGCAGGGTGGAGGGGCGCATGGCACGCAGGCTTGAGGGCGGAAGCTCGATTGTGGCGCTGCGGTTTTAGCACCCGGCCGCGCCGGGCGCTGACCACCGCCGCAATGCACCCCACCCGATCAGCCCGCGTGCGGGACAGCGGGCCACGCCCGACGCTGGTCAGCGTCTCGGCGCTCTCGGCGCTCTCGGCGCTTTCGGCGCTCTCCGCCCCTGCGGCGCTCAGCGGTCTTTGCGCAAATCAGCCACCGGCGCGGCCGAATCCCCCAGCATGACCAGCGTGTAAACGCCCCTGGCCGCCAGGTTGACGCCGGTCAGTGTGCCCAGCGTGGCATTGCTGGCCGAGCTGACATCGAGCCGGGCCCCGCTGGTGGCCGGCACCGGCGCAAAGGCCGAGGCCTGGCCCGGCGCCAGTGCCGTGACCACCACGCTGAAGTCGGCTTTCAGCGTCAGCGCCACCGGCGTGCCGCTGGTGGCGTTGACCAGCCGCAGCTTGGCGCCGCCCAGGGCCGTGGGGTAGCGGTTGTCGTCGCTCACCCAGGTGGTGCTGGGCGCGCCGGCATCGCCCCACACCAGCACCGTGTAATCGCCCCCGGCCAGCAGGGCGGGGCTGGCCACCGCCACCGGGGCGTTGTTCACCGTCAACTGCACCGGCGCTGCGGCGTCGGCCGGCACCGCCGTGTACGGGGTGATGGCCGGTGAAACACTGGCGCTGGCCACCGCCGTGCCGGCCACGCTGAGGCTGACGCGGGCACCGGCGGCCAGCGCCGACACCACCCGCAGCCGGGCCTGCGGGTTGGCCAGTGCGGCGGCCTTGCCTTGCTGCACCAGCCACACCGCGCCCACCAGCACCCCGCCTGCGCCCTGGCTGAGCACCAGCGTGCCCACCTGGCCGCCGCCCAGCACCAGGCCGGGCACGTCCAGCCGCAGGTCGGCCTTGTCACCGCTGCCGGTGATGCGCAGCCGGTAGTTGCCGGCAATCACGTTGCTGGCGGCCTGGGCGCTGCCCGCAGCCAGCGCCGGGGCCAGTGGCGTGGCGCTGGCCAGTGCGTCGTCGGCGCCGGTGAGGTAGACATCCAGCGCGCCGGCATCGGGCGCCAGGTGCTGCACCTGCACACGGGTCAGGGCGTTGGCCGGCGCGGCCAGGTCTTCGGCGATGAACACCGTCTTCAGCGCGCCGGCCGCGCCGTAGGCCACCAGCCTGACATGCTCGTTCTTGGCCAGCGTGCGGCTGGTGCTGGCCAGCGCACCCGCCGCCCCGCTGTGGCTGACCACCAACGCCACGCCCGCCGTGCCCACGCTGGCATACGCACCCACCGCGCCCAGGGCCACGCCGCTGTTGACGGTGCCGTTGTCGGCCGCCAGGTCAAGCCCGGCATAACCGGTGGTGGCGTTCAGCAGGCGCAGGCTGGCCGTGTCGCGCGGCGCCTCGCTGCCGCCGCCGCAGGCCGACAACAGGCCCAGCGCCAAAACCAGCCCCAGGGCCATCGCCGCCCGTCGTTTTTCAGCACGCATCGCATCCACCCCCGGTTGAAAACATTTCAGTGTTACCTGCCGGCCCGCCCGCCCGCCCAGCCCGCCCGTCCCCCCAGCGCGCCCGCCCGCCGGGCCCGCCGCCTCAGACCACCTGCACGCCCTTCCAGAACGCCAGCCGGCCCTGGATGGCGGCCGCCGCATCACTGGGCTCGGGGTAGTACCAGACGGCGTCGGGGTTCAGGTCGCCGTTGACCAGCAGGCTGTGGTAGCGGGCCTGGCCCTTCCAGGCGCAGCTGGTGCGGTGGTTGCTGTGCACCAGGTAGGCCGGGTTGACGGCCGACTCAGGAAAGTAGTGGTTGCCTTCCACCACCACGGTGTCGTCGCTTTCGGCGACCACCACGCCGTTCCAGATCGCTTTCATGCCAGGGCTCCCGGGGCCTGCAGCGCGCCGGAGCGGTGCACCGTCGAGGCCGCCACGATGGTAAGCCGTCACCGGCGTGGCGGCTGCCGGCCGGCGCGCTGGGCCTGGCGCTGGTGGCCGGTGGCCTGCTGGTGGCGCTGGGCGCGGCGGCCAACGCGCGGGTGCAGCACAGTGCCAACGGTCAAGCCAGCGTCACAGGGCGGTGCCACACTGCGCGCACCCGCACCACCCGGCGTGGGTTTCATCGAGGAGACAACCGACCATGAACCCGACCTGTTTGCACCCTCTGGCGGCCACCGCCCTGGCCATCGGTGCCGCGCTGGCCGCGCCCGCCGCGCAAGCCGCACAAGCCACCCCCGCCTGGAACACGCTGGACGGCGCGGCGCCACTCATCATCGGCCACCGTGGTGCGTCGGGTTACCGGCCCGAGCACACGCTGGCCAGCTACGCGCTGGCCATCGACCTGGGCGCCAATTACATCGAGCCCGACCTGGTGATGACACGGGACGGCGTGCTGGTGGCACGCCATGAGCCGGTGATCGGCAGCACCACCAATGTGGCCAGCCTGGCCCAGTTCAACAGCCGCAAGACCACCAAGACCATCGACGGCGTGGTCTATGCCAACAACTATTTTGTCGAAGACTTCACCCTGGCCGAGTTGAAAACTCTGCGCGCCATCCAGACCCGGGGCCGCAGCACCGCCTACGACGGCCTGTACCAGGTGCCCACGCTGGACGAGGTGATCGCACTGGCCCAACAAAAAAGCCTGGCACTCAACCGGCCGGTCGGCATCTACCCCGAGTTGAAGCACTCCACCTACATGGCCGGCGTCTCGGCCGCGCAGGGCCGCACGGCCACGTACTTCGAGGACAAACTGGTGGCCACGCTGCACGCTGCCTACGGCAACACCGCCGCCGCGCCGGTGTTCATCCAGAGCTTCGAGTCGGCCAACCTGCAATACCTGAACGGCCGCACCAACATCAAGCTGGTGCAATTGATCGATGCCGACGATGTCAACGCCAACGGCTCGATGTCGCTCGTCGCGCCCTACGACAAGCCGTATGACTTTGCCGTGGCGGGAGACCCGCGCACCTTTGCCGACCTGCTCACCGCCCCCGGCCTGGCGTTTGTCAAAAGCTATGCCGACGCCATCGGGCCGTGGAAGCCCTACCTGGTCAAGACGGTGGACGACGGCGTGGATCGCAACGGCGACGGCGTGATCAACCTCAACGACCGCCGGGTGGACGGCGCCACCGGCGTGATCGCCGCCGCCCACGCCGCCGGCCTGCTGGTGCACACCTGGACCTTCCGCAACGACGCCAGCCAGTACGGCTTTGCCGGCGGCAATGCGGCCGCAGTAGACGAGATGGCGTACTACATGCGGCTGGGCGTGGACGGCGTGTTCACCGACTTTGCCGACACCGGCGTGGCCGCGCTGCAAGCCGCCGCCGTGCCCGAGCCGGCGAGCTGGGCGCTGCTGCTGGGCGGCGCGGCGCTGCTGGGTGCGCTGCGGCGGCGCAGGCCTTGAGCAACGCCGGGCCGCCGACGGCCGCAGCGCTGCCCGCGCTGCCCGCGCTGCACGTTGCCGGCCTGCGCTACCGCTGGCCGGGCGCGGCGGCCGACACCTTGCGGATCGACACGCTGCAAGTGGCCGCCGGCCAGACCGTGTTCTTGCGCGGGCCCAGCGGCTGCGGCAAGAGCACCTTGCTGTCGCTGGCGGCCGGGGTGATGCGGGCCCAGGCCGGCCAAGTGCGGCTGCTGGGCCAGGATTGGGCGGCGCTGCGGCCCGGGGCGCGCGACCGGCGCCGTGCCGACCACCTGGGCTACATCTTCCAGCAGTTCAACCTGCTGCCGTATTTGTCGGTGATCGACAACGTGCGGCTGCCGCTGCGCTTCTCGGCCCGGCGCGCCGCCCGGGCGCCGCGCGACGCCGCCCAGGCGCTGCTGGCGCGCAGCGGCCTGCCGCCCACGCTGTGGGCGCAGCCGGCCGGCCATTTGTCGGTGGGCCAGCAGCAGCGCGTGGCCGCTGCCCGGGCGCTGATCGGCGCGCCCGAGGTGGTGATCGCCGACGAGCCCACGTCCGCACTGGACGAAGACCTGCGCCAGGCCTTCATGGCGCTGCTGCTGCAAAGCTGCCACGCCGCCGGCAGCGCGCTGCTGTTCGTCAGCCATGACCTGCGGCTGGCCGAGCGCTTTGACCGGGTGGTGAACCTGCCGGACATCAACCGCGCGCTGATCGACCACGAGACGACCCACCGCGCGCCGACGCACCAAGAAGCGACGCCCCACGCCACGACCCGCCGCGCCGCAGACGACCCGGCGCTGACCGGCCCGGCGCCCCCGCAGGCCGGGCCCGCCGCATGACCCCGCTGCTGGCCCTGGCCGCCCGCAGCGCCTGGAACCGGCGCTTTGCGCTCGGTCTGGTGGTGGGCTCGATCGCGCTGTCCACGGCGCTGCTGCTGGCCATCGAGCGGCTGCGCCAGGATGTGCGGCAAAACTTTTCGCAAGCCGTCTCGGGCACCGACCTGGTGGTGGGCGCGCGCACCGGGCCGGTGCCGCTGCTGCTGTACGCGGTGTTCCACCTCGGCACGCCCACCCACAGCATCCGCTACGCCAGCGTGCAGGCGCTGGCCCGGCACCGGGCGGTGGCCTGGGTGGTGCCGCTGTCGCTGGGCGACAGCCACCACGGCTTTGCCGTGCTGGGCACCGATGCGGGCTATTTTGAGCACGTCAAATACGGCGACCACCAACCGCTGGTGCTGGCGCAGGGCAGGCGCTTCGACGCGCTGTTCGACACGGTGATCGGTGCCGACGTGGCGCAGCAGCGCGGCTACCGGCTGGGCCAGCGCGTGGTGCTGAGCCACGGCGACGGCGCCATCGAGGCCAACGACCATGCCGACAAACCCTTCACCGT
>JANMKO010000176.1:0-12967 GCA_031372085.1 Betaproteobacteria bacterium | reverse complement strand
CATGGTGCTGGAGGGCACGGTGAGCAACGTGGCGCAGTTTGGCGCGTTTGTCGATCTGGGCGTGCACCAGGACGGGCTGGTGCATGTCAGCCAACTGGCGCACCGGTTTGTGGCCGACGCGCGTGAGGTGGTCAAGACCGGTGCCATCGTGCGCGTCAAGGTGCTGGAGGTAGACCTGGCACGCGGGCGCATCGCGCTGACGATGAAGCTGGATGGCCCGCCCGGTGCCGGCGCTGGCCCGGCGGCCGGGCGCAGCGACAACGGCTTCAAACCGGCCGCACGCGGTGCGCGCAGCGGCGCGGGCCGCAGCGGTGCGGCGCAACCCGCCGCCGCTGGCGCGATGGCGGCGGCGTTTGCCAAACTGACCCCTCGGGGTTGAGGCGGCCCGGCCGGGGCGCGCCCCGGCCCGCGCCCCGCCGGTCTGCGGCTTTGGCGGCGTCAGTGGCTTTGGCGGCGTCAGCGGCGTAGGTGCTGTCCTGCGCCACCTCGGAGCAAGCGCCTGCATCCGCTGCCATGGGGCCTGCGTATCTTCGCCCATGCCCGTCGAGCCCCGGTGGGCAGCAGCCCATCCCCCAGGAGTTGTCTCATGAAGCCCGTCTCATTCCATCCGCAGAACCGCTTGTTGCCCGTGGCCGCCGCCGTGCTGGCCTGCGCGGTTGCGCTGCCCGCCGCCCTGGCGTCCAGCCACCGCGAAGCCCCGTTCATCGCCACCCAGCCCAAAGTGGACGGCGCTGACTTTTACATGTTCAGCAGCTATGAGACCGGCCGCAGCGGCTACGTCACCATCCTGGCCAATTACCTGCCGCTGCAAGACGGCTACGGCGGGCCCAATTACTTCTCGCTCGACCCGAACGCGCTGTACGAGATCCACATCGACAACAACGGTGACGCCAAAGAAGACCTGACCTTCCAGTTCCGCTTCAAGAACACGCTGAAGGGCAAGACGCTGGCCATCAACGGCAAGGACGTGGCCATCCCGCTGATCCAGTTTGGCGCGGTCACCGACCCGAAGGCCGCCACGTTGAATCTGAACGAGAGCTTCACCGTCGACCTGGTCAAGGGCGACCGGCGCAGCGGCAGCAAAGCATCGATCACCAATGCCAGCGGTGGCAGCGCCACGTTTGACAAGCCGGTGGACAACATCGGCGTCAAAACCCTGCCCGACTACGCCGGTTATGCCGCCAAGCACATCTACAGCGTCAACATCCCGGGCTGCGCCATGCCGGCCAAGGTGTTTGTCGGCCAGCGCAAAGACCCGTTCGCCGTCAACCTGGGCACCATTTTTGACTTGGTCAACGCCCCGGTGGCGGTGATCACCAACCCGGCGCTGATCAATGCCGCGCCCAATGTGCTGGACGACAAGAACATCACCACGCTGGCACTTGAGGTGCACAAGAGCTGCCTGACCGCCGGCACCGAGACGGTGATCGGCGGCTGGACGACGGCCAGCCTGCGCCAGGGCCAGCTGCTCAACCCGGTGCCCGCGCTGGGCCATGCCACCACCGCCAAGACCGGTGGTGCGTGGGTGCAGGTGTCGCGCCTGGGCATGCCGCTGGTCAATGAGGTGGTGATCGGCCTGCCGGCCAAAGACCGCTTCAACGCCAGCAAGCCGAAAGACGATGCCCAGTTTGCTGATTTTGTGACCAACCCGACCTTGCCGGCCCTGCTGGAAATCGCGCTGGCCACGCCCGGTATTGCGCCCACCAACTTCCCGCGCACCGATCTGGTCGGCGCCTTTCTCACCGGCATCAAGGGCGTGAACCAGCCGGCCGGCGTGGTGGGCGCTGAAATGCTGCGCCTGAACACCGCGACAGCCGCCACGGCCGAAGCCAGCCAGAACCGGATGGGTGTGCTGGGCGGTGACCTGGCCGGCTTCCCGAACGGCCGCCGGCCGAAGGACGATGTGGTGGACGTGTCGCTGGCCGCCGTGATGGGCGGGCTGTGCATGGCCAACGGCGACGCCAATGCGTTGGCACTGGGCACGGCCTGCAAGCCGTCGGCCGTGCCGCTGGGGGCCACGTCGCTCAAGCTGCATGACGCGGTAGACCAGGCGGTGGTGCCGTTGCTGCCGGGCTTCCCGTACCTGTTCACGCCGATGGGCGGCACGAAGTAAGCGCCGAGGAGTGTGACGATGAACCGCATCAAAACTCTCTTGGCGCTGGCCGCTGTGTCGTTGGCTTTGGCCGGTTGCGGCGGCGGTGACGACGGCGCGGCCACACCGCCCGCCGACCCGCTGGCCACCGTGCCCGACAGCGCCACGCAATCGGTGGCCGGCACGGTGGACTACCTGAACGTGCTGAACCAGAACGCCTCAGACACCCGCGAGCCCATCGATGTCACCGCCGTCGTGCTGCCCACCAGCGACGACACCGAGCCGACGGCGTTGAACTGACGCCTCCAGGCGGGGCACGGCGTGTCGGTGCCTGCCGGCAGGCAGCAGCGATGCGCCGCATTCCACCCTTGCCCGCACGCGGGAGAGGCATCAGCACCGCACCGCATTCCTCCCTCTCCGGCACGCGGGAGAGGGTTGGGGTGAGGGCGGGTGCGCCGCCCCGACGCTGACAAACCGCCCCCCAGCGGCCCGATCCACCTTCTGGCTCGGGCCGCTTCTTTTTGCCCCACCGGTTTCCAGATAATCGCCAAGCCATGCGCCACCTTCTATTGCTTGCCACCTTGCTGACCGGCGTGATCACCACTGCGCTGGCCACCCCCATCACCCCCACCGCCGACCACCAGGTGATTGAGCACCTGCCGCCCGCCACCCGCACCAGCGCCAGTGCCGACCCGGCGGTGGCCGCTGCCGAGGCCCGCGCCCTGCTGGACGCCAGCCGGCGCGAAGGCGATCCGCGCTTTGCCGGCCGCGCGCTGGCCCGGCTGGCCCGCTGGCAGCCGGCGTCCGAGGCCCAGCGCGCGCCGGCCGAGGTGCTGCTGGCGCTGGCCGAGACCGAGCAATACCTGCATGACTTCACCCGCGCCACCAGCCGCCTGCAAGCGCTGGTGGCGCGTGAACCCGCCAACCCGCAAGCCTGGCTGCTGCTGGCCACGCTGCACCGGGTGCAAGGCCATTACGCGCCGTCTGACCAGGCTTGCACCGCGCTGCAACAACTGCGGGTGCAGCCGTATGCCGAGGCCTGCGCCGCCGAGAACGCCGCGCTGCGCGGTGACAACGACACCGCCCGGGCCAGGCTGCAAGCGCTGATCGCCCGCGCCAGCGTGCCGTCCACCCGGGGCTGGCTGCTCACCACGCTGGCCGAGCTGGAGCAGCGCGCCGGCCAGGTGGCGGCGTCGGATGCGGCGTGGCAGCAATCGCTGCAAGCCGCGCCCGACACCTACGCGGCGGTGGGCTACGCTGATTTTTTGCTCGACCAGCAGCGCCCGCAAGACGCCTGGGCCCTGCTCAACCCGTTGCCGCGCAGCGAAGGCGTGCTGCTGCGCCTGGCGATTGCCGCCCGCCGGCTGAACCGGCCCGAGGCCGGCCCGCTGCGCCAAGAAATCCGCGACCGCTACACCCAGGCCGATCTGCGGCCCGAGGACAGCGGCCACCAGCGGGAGCGCGCGCTGATGGCGCTGGACATCGAGGGCCGGCCCGCTGCCGCGCTGCTGCATGCCCGCAAAAACGTGCAGCGCCAGCGTGAGCCGCTGGACCTGTGGCTGCTGGCGCGCTGCGCCCGGGCGGTGGGCGACGACGCCGCGCTCAGCCAGGCCCGCCAACTGGCCAAGACCCAGGGGTTGCGTGATGCCCGCATCGACTCGATCTGAGCTGCTGCGGTGGTGGCCGGCGCCGCATCCGGTGCTGCTGGCGGCCTCGGCCATCGGCCTGCGGCCGGGCCGGCGCCGGCTGAGCGCACGGTTGATCGAACGGTTGATCTCACAGTTGATCGCCCTGTTGATCGCCATCTTGATCGCGCTGTGCATCAGCCTGCTGGCCGTCTCGCCGGCCCAGGCGCACAAATCCAGCGACGCCTACCTGTTTTTTGACCAACAGCCCGATCACACCACGCTGCGCTGGGACATCGCGCTGCGCGACCTCGACCAGGCCTTGCCGCTGGACGCCGACGGCAACCGCGAGCTGACCTGGGGCGAGGTGCGCGCCGCCTGGCCGCGCATCGACGCGCTGGCGCTGGCCTCACTGGCGGTGCCGGGCTGTGGTTTTGAGGTGACAGGCCATGCGCTGGAGCAGCGCAACGACGGCGCCTACGCGGTGCTGCAAATGAGGGCGCCCTGCCAGCTGGCGGCCGGGGCGGCACTGCACTACAGCCTGTTTGTCGATCTTGACCCCACCCACCGCGGCATCGTGCGCCACACCGTGGCCGGCGCGTCGCCCAGCCTGCGCATGCTGGTGCCGGCGGCCATTCCGGCGGCAGTGCGGGCGGCGGTGGCATTGCCTACAGCCAGCACGGCGGCAACGTCTGCATCCCCCGCCGAAATCACCGCCGAAACCGCCGCCGCACCGGCGGCGTCTGCCACCACGGCAAACCCGGCCACGGCGGCGGCCACCGGCGCAGCGCAGACCGCCACACCACCCGCCACGCCACCCGCCACGCCACCCGCTGCGGCGTCCGATGTGCACAACCCGTCGTTCATCGGCGAGGGCGTGCACCACATCCTCACCGGCTACGACCATTTGCTGTTTTTGATCTGCCTGCTGCTGCCGTCGGTGCTGCAACGCCGGCAGGGCGGCGCGCCGGGCTGGACAGCGGTGGCCGGCTGGCGCGATGCGCTGCTGCCTGTGGCCAAGACGGTCACCTTGTTCACGCTGGCCCATTCGGTCACGTTGGCGCTGGCCGCGCTGGGCTGGGTCAAGCTGTCGCCCTCGTTTGTCGAGCCGGCGATTGCCGCCACCATCATGCTGGCGGCTTTCGACAACCTGCGGCCCTGGCTGCTGCGCTGGCGTGGCTGGGTCACCTTTTGCTTCGGCCTGATCCACGGCTTCGGCTTTGCCGGTGTGCTGGGTGAGCTGCAACTGCCGCCGGCCCAGTTTGGCTGGGCGCTGTTCCAGTTCAACCTCGGGCTGGAGCTGGGCCAGTTGAGCCTGGTGCTCACCGTGGTGCCGCTGCTGTTTGCGCTGCGCCGCCGCCCGGCCTACGTGCCGGTGGTGCTGCGCGCCGGCTCGGGCCTGGCGCTGCTGCTGGCGGCGGTGTGGCTGGTAGAGCGCACCAGCGATTGGCGCTTGTTGCCGGCCTGATCGGCGGCTTGATCGACAGCTTGATCGGCGGCTTGATCGGCGCGTGCCCGGCGGTGTCCCGCCGCCGCTGCGCCGCTACAATTCGGCCAGTTTCAATGCAACAAGGTCGGGCAACCATGGTCATGACACCGCGAACGACGCGCTTGTCCACTGCCGAGTAAGTCAGCCGCGCTGCCACGCCTGTTCGCTATTTCCCCCTTCTCGAACACTCCAAGCGCGGCGCCCCCCGCGCTTTTTTGTTGTCTGAGTTTTTGGAGCTTGCCATGATCACCATCACCCTGCCAGACGCGTCAAAGCGTGAATTTGCCCACCCGGTGACGGTGGCCGACGTGGCCGCGTCCATCGGCGCCGGCCTGGCCAAGGCCGCGCTGGGTGGCCGGGTGGGGCAGGGCGACGCGGCCCGGCTGGTCGATGCCGGCTTTCTGATCGACGCCGACACCGCACTGGCCATCGTCACCGACAAAGACCCGGCCGGGCTGGACATGATCCGCCACTCCACCGCCCACCTGCTGGCCCATGCCGTCAAAACGCTGTTCCCCGAGGCCCAGGTCACCATCGGCCCGGTGATCGACAACGGCTTTTTTTACGACTTTGCGTACAAGCGCCCGTTCACCCCGGAAGACCTGGCCGCCATCGAGGCCAGGATGACCGAGCTGGCCCGCAAAGACGAACCCGTGCTGCGCCGGGTGTTGCCGCGCGACGAGGCAGTGGCCTACTTCAACAGCCTGGGTGAGTTCTACAAGGCCGAGATCATCGCCAGCATCCCGTCGGATGAGGCCGTGTCGCTGTACCGCGAGGGTGCGTTTGAAGATCTGTGCCGCGGCCCGCACGTGCCGTCCACCGGCAAATTGAAGCACTTCAAGCTGATGAAAGTGGCCGGCGCCTACTGGCGCGGCGACCAGGCCAACGAGCAGTTGCAGCGCATTTACGGCACTGCCTGGGCCAGCAAAGACGACCTGGCCAACTACCTGCGCCAGCTTGAAGAAGCCGAAAAACGCGACCACCGCAAACTCGGCCGCGAGCTTGACCTGTTCCACATCGACGAGCACGCACCCGGCCTGGTGTTCTGGCACCCGAAGGGCTGGACGGTCTGGCAAGGCGTTGAGCAGTACATGCGCGTGGTCTACCGCGACAACGGCTACCAGGAGGTCAAAGGCCCGCAGGTGCTCGACCAGGGTTTGTGGGAGAAAACCGGCCACTGGGACAAATACAGCGACAACATGTTTTTCACCGAGAGTGAAAAACGCCACTACGTGCTCAAGCCGATGAACTGCCCCGGCCACATCCTGATTTACAAGCAGGGCATCAAGAGCTACCGCGATCTGCCGCTGCGCTTGGGTGAATTTGGCCAGTGCCACCGCAATGAGCCCAGCGGCTCATTGCACGGCATCATGCGGGTGCGTGGCTTCACGCAAGACGACGGCCACATTTTTTGCACCGAAGACCAGATTCTTGATGAGTGCACTGCCTACACCGCGCTGCTGCAAAAGGTGTATGCCGATTTTGGCTTCCACCACATCATCTACAAAGTGGCCACCCGGCCCGACAAGCGCATCGGCTCAGACGCACTGTGGGACAAGGCCGAGTTTGCGCTGATGGAAAGCCTGCGCCGCTCGGGCTGTGACTTCATCGTCACGCCCGGCGAAGGCGCGTTCTACGGCCCGAAGATCGAGTACACGCTGAAAGACGCGATCGGCCGCGAGTGGCAGTGCGGCACGATGCAGGTCGATCCCAGCATGCCCGAGCGGCTGGGCGCCGAATACGTCACCGAGTCGGGTGAGCGCGCCACGCCGATGATGCTGCACCGCGCCATCGTCGGCAGCCTGGAGCGCTTTATCGGCATCCTGATCGAGCAGCACGCCGGCGCACTGCCGGCCTGGCTGGCGCCGGTGCAGGTGGTGGTGGCCAACATCACCGACGGCCAGGCCGGCTATGTGGCCGAATTGGTGAAAACGCTGCAAAAACAAGGGCTTAGAGTCAAGGCCGATTTGCGCAACGAGAAAATTCCGTATAAAATACGAGAGCATTCGTTGCAAAAAGTCCCGTACATCTTGGTCGCAGGCGACAAAGAAAAGGCAAGCGGGACTGTTGCCGTGCGCGCCCGGGGCTCGATTGACCTTGGCGTGATGCCATTAGCCGAGTTCGCTGCCAAGCTCGCCGACGACATCACCACCAAGCGTTGAAACCAGCACCAGAGGCGCGCACATTTGTTTTTGCTGCCGTTCGGCTTGGGCCCATTGCTTGCCTTGGGGTTTGGGCCTTGAATGGTTTGAAGGAATTGCACCATCGCTACTTTTCTGGATCGCCGCACGCCCAATGTTGAGCGCAAACACCGGCTCAACCGCGAAATCATGGCGCCCAATGTGCGGCTGAACGGGGTTGAAAACGAGCCGCTGGGCATCGTCACCATCATGGAGGCGCTGCGTTTGTCGGGTGAGGCGGATGTGGATCTGGTTGAGATCGCGCCCACCGCTGAGCCGCCGGTCTGCCGGTTGATGGACTACGGCAAGTTCAAATACCAAGAGCAAAAGCGCGCGGCCGAGGCCAAGTCAAAGCAAAAGGTGATCGAGGTCAAGGAAGTCAAGTTCCGGCCCGGCACCGACGATGGTGACTACAACATCAAAATGCGCAATCTGCGGCGTTTTATTGCCGAAGACGGCGACAAAGGCAAAATCACGCTGCGCTTTCGTGGCCGTGAGATTACCCACCAGGATATTGGCATGCGCATGCTTGAGCGCATCCGCGATGAGTTGGCCGACGTGGCGCTGGTTGAGCAATTCCCCAAACTCGAAGGCCGTCAGATGATCATGGTGCTGGCGCCCAAGAAAAAGCAGTGAGATTTTGTTTTTAAGTATCCTGCGCCGCAGTCTGGTCACTGTGGCGATGTGAAAGAAGCTGCAGCAGGCTTCACAAGCATTCACCCGGTCTGGGTGGGTCGCCTGCAGATGGCAACCTAGAAGGAGCATTCAATGCCCAAAATGAAGACCAAGAGCGGCGCCAAAAAGCGGTTCCGCGTCCGTCCGGGTGGCACCGTCAAGCGGGGTCAGGCGTTCAAGCGCCACATCCTCACCAAAAAAACCACCAAGAACAAGCGCCAGTTGCGCGGCACCGTCACTGTGCATGAGACCAATATGGGTCACATGAAACAGATGCTGCCGTTTGCGGGCCTTTGATTCACTGACGCCCATCAGTACGGACTAGAAGGAATTATTTATGCCTCGCGTTAAACGTGGTGTTACCGCCCGCGCCCGCCACAAAAAAATCCTGGCCCTGGCCAAGGGTTATCGCGGCCGCCGCAAGAATGTCTTCCGCATCGCCAAACAGGCGGTGATGAAGGCCGGCCAATATGCTTACCGTGATCGCCGTACCCGCAAGCGTGTTTTCCGCGCGTTGTGGATTGCCCGCATCAATGCCGCTGCACGCGGCTTAGGGCTTACCTACAGCAAGTTCATGGCCGGCATGAAAAAGGCCGCGATCGACATCGACCGCAAGATGTTGGCCGAGCTTGCCGTCAAAGATCCGGCGGCGTTTGGCAGCATTGTTGCCAAGGTGAAGGCCCAGCTCGCTTGATCCCCGCTTGCCGCCGGTCGCCTGTCAAAAGGCGGTCGGTGGGTGCAACCAAGCATTCAAAGGTCGTCATCTGTAGACGACCTTTTTTGTTTCTGCCTCGACATGACCGATCTTGATCATCTGGTGGCCTCGGCCACCGCCGAATTCACCGCCGCGCCCACGCCCGCCGAGCTGGAAAACGCCAAGGCCCGCTTTTTGGGCAAAGCCGGCCGTGTCACCGAGCTGCTCAAAGGCCTGGCCGCGCTGTCGCCCGACGAGAAAAAAACCCGCGGCGCCGAGATCAACCAGACGAAGCAGCGCATCGAGGCAGCCCTCACGGCGCGCCGCGCCGCGCTGGCCGAGGCCGAGCTGAGCCAGCAGTTGAAGGCCGAGGCGCTGGATGTCAGCCTGCCTGGCCGCCAGCGTGGCATGGGCGGCCTGCACCCGGTGTCGCGCACGATGGAGCGCATCGAGGCGATTTTTGGGTCGATGGGTTTCGATGTGGCCGAAGGCCCCGAGATCGAAACCGACTGGATGAACTTCACCGCGCTGAACAACCCTGAAAACCACCCGGCGCGCTCAATGCAGGACACGTTTTATGTGGACCTGAAAGACGAAGCGGGCCATTGGCTGAACCTGCGCACCCACACCTCACCGATGCAGGTGCGCTACGCCCGGGCCCATGCCGCGCGCCATGCCGCCGCGCTGGCTGCGGGCCAGCCGATGCCCGAGATCCGCGTCATCGCGCCGGGCCGCTGCTACCGGGTGGACAGCGATGCCACCCACTCGCCGATGTTTCACCAGTGTGAAGGTCTGTGGATTGGCGAGAACGTCAGCTTCAAGGATTTGAAGGTGGTGTTCACTGATTTTTGCCGCCAGTTTTTTGAGAGCGACGATTTGCAGTTGCGCTTCAGGCCATCGTTCTTCCCTTTCACCGAGCCGTCGGCCGAGATCGACATCGCGTTTGCCAGCGGTCCGTTGAAGGGCCAATGGCTGGAGGTGGCCGGCTCGGGCCAGGTGCACCCCCATGTGATCCGCAACTACGGGCTCGACCCGGAGCGCCACATCGGTTTTGCCTTCGGCATGGGCCCGGACCGGCTGACGATGCTGCGCTACGGCGTCAATGACTTGCGGCTGTTTTTTGACGGCGATCTGCGGTTTTTGCAGCAATTTCGCTGACACCTCGCCATCTGCCCCAGCCGATCTGCCCGCCCGATTTGCCCGCCCAATCCGCGCCGCGCTTTTTGACCTTGACCGTCCAAGACCATGCAATTCCCTGAATCCTGGCTGCGCGAGTTTTGCAACCCGCCGCTGTCCACCACCGCCCTGGCCGATCTGCTGACGATGGCCGGCCTGGAGGTTGAAAGCCTGGCGCCTGCTGCGCCGCCGTTCTGCAACGTGGTGGTGGCCGAGATCGTCGAAGCCGAGCAGCATCCCAATGCCGATCGGCTGCGCATTTGCCGGGTGGACGCGGGCGTGCACAGCAAAGACGGTCTGCTGCAAATCGTCTGCGGTGCGCCCAATGCCCGTGTCGGCATCCGCGTGCCGCTGGCGCTGGTGGGCGCGGTGCTGCCGCGGGCGGAAGGCGCGGCCATCGATGCGCCGCCGTTCATCATCCAGCTCGGCCAGCTGCGCGGTGTGCAGAGCCAGGGCATGCTGTGCTCGGCCCGGGAACTGCGGCTTGGCGACGCGCACGGTGGCCTTTTGGAGCTGGCGGCCGACGCACCACTGGGTGCCGATCTGCGCAGCGTGCTGGCGCTGGACGACACCTTGTTCACCCTCAAGCTGACACCCAACCTGGCCCACGGCCTGAGCGTCTACGGCATTGCGCGTGAGGTGTCGGCGCTCACCGGCAGCCCGCTCAAAACGCCTGATTTCCCGCCGGTGGCTGTGGCCAGCGGCGCGCCGCATGACCTGCGCCTGCCGGTGCAGATCGACGCGCCCGATCTGTGCGGCCGGTTCTCGGGCCGCAGCGTGCGCGGTGTCGATCCGCAGGCCAAAACCCCCGCCTGGATGGTGGACCGCCTGGCCCGCTGCGGCCAGCGGTCAGTCAGCGCGCTGGTCGACATCTCCAACTACGTGATGTTCGAGTTCGGCCGGCCGTCGCACATCTTCGATCTGGACAAGATCCACGACCGGCTGGTGGTGCGCTGGGCCCGGGCCGGCGAAACCCTGCAATTGCTGAACGGCAGCACCGTCACGCTCGATGCCCAGGTGGGCGTGATCGCCGACGCCCAAGGCGTTGAATCGCTGGCCGGCATCATGGGCGGCGCCGCCACGGCGGTGTCGGACGACACCCGCAACATCTACATCGAGGCGGCCTTCTGGTGGCCCGACGCGGTGGCCGGCCGCTCACGGCGCTTCAACTTCAGCACCGATGCCGGCCATCGCTTCGAGCGCGGCGTAGACCCGGCGCTCACTGTGCAGCACATCGAGCGCATCAGCCAACTGGTGATCAACATCTGCGGCGGCCAGGCCGGCGTGATGGACGACCAGCAGGTCAACCTGCCGGTGCGTGCGCCGGTCAGCTTGCGGGTGGCACGGGCTGAAAAAGTGATCGGCATGCCGATCAGCCAGGCCCGGTGCGCCCAGGTGTTCAATCGGCTGGGCCTGAGTTTCACTGAAGCACCGGGCGTGTTGACCATCACCCCGCCCAGCTGGCGTTTTGACCTGTCGATTGAAGAAGACCTGATCGAAGAGGTGATCCGGGTCATCGGTTACGACCAGTTGCCCACCACGCCGCCGCTGGCGCCCGTCACCGCGCGCAGCCAGCCCGAAGCCCGGCGAGGCGGCTTTGCGGTGCGCCATGCGCTGGCCGCGCTGGACTACCAGGAGACCATCAACTTCAGCTTTGTCGAAGCGCACTGGGAGCATGATTTGCACGGCAATGCCGACCCGATCAAGGTGCTCAACCCGATTGCCGCGCCGTTGGCGGTGATGCGGTCCAGCCTGATCGGCAGCCTGTTGCAGGTGTTGCGCCACAACCTGGCGCACAAAGCCGGCCGGGTGCGGGTGTTTGAGCTGGGCCGGGTGGCGCTGCGCGATGCCAGCGTGTTGGCCGGCCACAGCACGGTGGCCGGTGTGCACCAGCCAATGCGGGTGGCCGGCCTGGTTTACGGCCCGGCGCAAGCCACGCAATGGGGCGTCAAAGAGCGGCCCGTCGACTTTTTCGATCTCAAAGGCGATGTGCAGGCCCTGCTGGCGCCGCGCCTGCCGGTTTTTGTGCCCACCAGCCACCCGGCGCTGCACCCCGGCCGCTGTGCGCGGGTGCTGCTGGACGGCCAGCCCATCGGCGTCATCGGTGAGCTGCACCCGCGCTGGCGCCAGGCCGATGATCTGCCGCAGGCGCCGCTGGTTTTTGAGCTCGACCTGGCGGCGGTGCAGGGGCGCCCGGTGCCGGCCTTCCAGCCGGTGCCGCGCCACCCGGCCGCCTGGCGGGATGTGGCGCTGCTGGTGCCCGAGACGGCCAACCACGACGGCCTGGTGGCTGCGCTGCGCAGTGATCCCACCGGGCTGGTGAAATCGGCCATCCTGTTTGATGTCTACCGGCCGGCATCGGCCAGCCCCGACTTCAAGCCCGGCGAGCGCAGCATGGCGGTGCGGCTGGAGCTGCTGGACGCCGCCGCCACCCTGACCGAAGACCGCATCGACGCCGCAGTGGCCGCCGCCGTGGCCCGCGCGGCCCAAGCCCAGGGCGCGCGGCTTCGCGCCTGACGGCAGCTGCGGCAAACCCAAAAAATACCAACAAGGCATGCACCGATGAGCACCGAAGACAGCGCCGCCACACGGGTGATCCTGCCGTCGATTGAGACGCCCACGCTGACCAAGGCCGAGCTGGCCGAGCTGTTGTTTGAGCGCTTGGGCTTGAACAAGCGTGAATCCAAAGACATGGTCGAGGCGTTTTTTGAGCTGGTGCACAACACGCTGGTCAAAGGCGACGATGTCAAGCTGTCGGGCTACGGCAACTTCAACATCCGGCGCAAGGCGCCCCGGCCGGGCCGCAACCCGCGCACCGGTGAGGCCATCCCGATCAAGGCCCGCAACGTGGTCACCTTCCACGCCAGCCACAAGCTCAAAACGATCGTGCAGGGCGATGTACCGCTCGGAGAAGACTTCGAGTAGAGTGTGAGTTCTCGCACTCACCGCGTTGATTTTTATGGAGAAACTGCTGCCCGCCATCCCGGCAAAGCGTTACTTCACAATCGGTGAGGTGAGTGAGCTGTGCGGCGTCAA
>JANMKO010000157.1:0-10422 GCA_031372085.1 Betaproteobacteria bacterium | reverse complement strand
GAGCACCTGTGCTCGGCCCTGCTGGCGCGCGGCTTGCTACCCACCCAGGCGGTGATCACCGACAGCGCCTGGGCCCAACCCGCACTGCGCGCGCTGGCGCAGCAAGCCCAGCGGGTGGTGCAGGTGCCCGATGCGCTGTTTGACGGCCTGAGCCCGCTGGCATCGCCCGCCTGCCTGGGCTTTGTGCTGGCGTTGCCGGCCGCACCGGCCATCGCCCCGGCTGCTGCCAGCGTGGTGCTGGACCGGGTGCAAGACGCCGGTAATGTGGGCAGCATCCTGCGCAGCGCGGCGGCGTTTGGGGTGGTGCAGGTGCTGGCGCTCAAGGGCACGGCCGCGCTCTGGTCACCCAAGGTGCTGCGCGCCGGCATGGGCGCGCACTTCGGGCTGCGGCTGGTGGAGGGTTTGGCGCTGGACGATCTGGCCGCCCTCAGCGTGCCGCTGCTGGGCACCGCCCTGGCCAGCGATGCGCTGCTGACCACCGCCACGCTGCCGCAGCCCTGCGCCTGGGTGCTGGGCCATGAGGGCCAGGGCGTGGCCCCCGCGCTGCTGGCCCGCTGTGCCCAGGTGCTGCGCATCCCGCAGCCCGGCGGTGAAGAATCCCTCAACGTGGCCGCCGCCGCCGCCGTCTGCTTCTATGAGTCGCTGCGCCGCAGTGATGCCGATGGGATGTCTTGCTCGCCCGCACGCGGCAGAGGGCCGGGGTGAGGGTGCCGACCCACCCAGTAGCCTGCCCACCCCCTTATCCCGTCACCCCTTTATCCCGTCACCCCTTCGCGTTCTTGCGCAACGTGGGCAGCCCCACCCCGGCGGCATCAAACCCGCCGTCCACCGCCAGCACCTGGCCATTCACGTAACTGGCCGCCGCGCTGCATAAAAACCCCACCACGTTGGCAATCTCGTCGGTCGTGCCGTAGCGCTCCAGCGGGATCACATCGTGGTAGTCCGACCGGATCGCCACGCTGTGCACCAGCTTGGCCATCTCGGTGTCCACCGGCCCCGGCGCCACCGCATTGACGCGGATGCCCACCGTGCCCAGCTCGGTGGCCTGCTGTTTGGTCAAGTGGATCAGCGCGGCCTTGCTGGTGCCGTAGGCCACCCGCAAGGTGCTGGCGCGCAGGCCCGAGATCGACGCGATATTGACGATGCTGCCGCCGCCGGTCTTGAGCATCACCGGCGCGACGGCCTGGGTGCACAAAAACGGCCCGTTCAGGTTGACCGACAGCACCGTCTGCCATTCTTCAAACGTCGTCTGGCCGATGGGTTTGAACACCGCCACCCCGGCGTTGTTCACCAGCGCGTCGATGCGGCCAAAGCGGGCCACCACCTGCGCGGTGGCCGCCGCCACCTGGCCGGGATCGGACACATCGCAGGCAACAGTCAGCACCCGGCCGGGGTCGTCCAGCGCGGCGGCGGTGGCTTGCAGGGTGGCGGCCTGCACATCCCACAGCGCCACCCGGTGGCCGTGCGCCAAAAACCACTGCGCCACGGCCAGGCCAATGCCGCGTGCGCCGCCGGTGACCACGGCGACTGGGGTGGTTGGGGATGGGGAGGGTATGGATGTCATGGGTGTCTTCGGGGACGGTTGATTCTTGGGGTTTGCAGTCTAGGAGGCTGCAAGACTGCGCGGTGCCAATCCAGGCCATCGGCAAGGTGGCACGGGCCCAGCGTCAACCGCGTGCAGCGGCGCTGCCGTCACCGTCCTCCACCACCCGCCTCCCCCTGCAACCCCGTCAACGCCCGGCTCACCTGCATCAGGCGTTTGCCCAGCGCTGCCCTTCTCGTCGGCCCGAGCCTTTGCTCGATCGCCGCCAGCCTGGGCGACGCCACCGGCCGGCGGTGGATGTCATACACCGGCACGCCGATGGCCCAGCTGTTTTCCAGCACCCAGCCGGGGTTCAGGCAGTAGCCCAGCGCCCGGGCCGCCTGGATCAGCCGGCGCACTGCCGCGTCGGTGCAGCCGGGGTAGTGCGCCGCCCGCAGCGCCGCGTTGCGCGCCAGGATGCGGACGATGTCGTCGTCTGACAGCGCGGCCAGCACCGCGCAACTGCCGGCGCCCACGCCCAGTGGCCAGCGGCCAGGCATGAACCCGGGGGGATGGGTACACCAAGTGAACTGGCCTGCGCCACGGCCGCCAGCAGCGGCCGGCCGGCGGCCAAGGTCACATCGCAGCGGGTGATGCGGGCGGGCACCGCATCGCTGCGGCGGCCGCTGCGGGCCCGGGGTGCTGGATAGGGCGCATCGGGCCCCGCCTCAGTAAATCAGCCGGTCGGGCCGGATGTCGCGCAGGATGGTGGTGGCAATCTCTTCAATCGATTTGTGGGTGGAGCTGAGCCAGGCCACGCCACTGCGCCGCATCATCGATTCAGCCTCTTTCACCTCGTAGCGGCAGTTCTCCAGCGCGGCGTATTTGCTGCCGGGCCGGCGCTCATGGCGGATTTGCGCCAGCCGCTCGGCATCGATGGTCAAACCAAAGCACTTGCCCAGATGCGGCGCCAGCGCGGGCGGCAGTTTGTGGCGCTCAAAATCCTCGGGGATCAGCGGGTAGTTGGCGGCCTTGATGCCGTGCTGCATGGCCAGGTACAGCGACGTGGGCGTCTTGCCGCTGCGGCTGACGCCCAGCAAAATCACATCGGCGTTGGCCAGGTTGCGCGACGATTGGCCGTCGTCATGCGCGAGTGAGAAGTTGATCGCCTCGATGCGCTCGTGGTATTCGCTGCTCTTGGCGGCGTCAGAAAATCGGCCGACGCGGTGGTTGCTCTTGACGCCAAACTCCACCTCCAGCGGCTCGACAAACGCCCGCAGGATGTCCAGCACCAGGCCCCGGCAATCGTCGCTGGTGATGATCTGGCGCACCGCGTCGTCCACCAGCGTGACAAAGACGATGGGCTTGCGGCCTTCGGCCTCGGCCACCTGGTTGATTTCGGCCAGCACCACCTGCGCTTTGTCCACCGTGTCGATGAACGGCCGGCGCACATGGCGCGGTTTGGCGCCGAACTGCGCCAGGATCGAATTGCCAAAAGTCTCGGCGGTGATGCCGGTGCCGTCCGAGACAAAGAACACACTTCGATTGGGCATGGTTTCGGCCTGCGCAGGGGTCAAAAGACGTGCCGGGATGATAGGGGTTGGGTCCGTAGAATCGCCGCCCAAGCCACCGCTGAAGCACGCCCCGTGTTGACCTTGCCCGCCGCCATGCCCACCCGCTTGCAACACGCTGGATCCGCCAGCCCGGGTGTGCATCGGCCTGCCAGCGCCTGTGTCCAGGGGCTTTGCGCCTGCCGGTCTGCACCGATTTACCACCCTCCCGGAGCTTTCGCATGTCATCCAACCCGCTGGCGGCCGCCCTGGCCATCCCGTTTGAACACCTGAGAATGACCGATGTCGAGGTGGTGGGCGGTAAAAACGCCAGCCTCGGCGAAATGATCAGCCAACTCGCGGCCACCGGCGTGCGCGTGCCGGGCGGTTTTGCCACCACCGCGCTGGCCTTCCGCCAGTTTTTGGCCCACGGCGGCCTGACCGACAAGATCAACGCCCGCTTGCTGGCATTGGATACCGACGATGTCAACGCGCTGGCTGCGGTGGGCGCCGAGATCCGCCAGTGGGTCGTCGATGCGCCGTTTCCACCGGACTTTGATGCGGCGGTGCGCGCCTCGTTCGCCGCACTCACCGCCGAGCATCCTGGCGCCAGCTTTGCGGTGCGCTCGTCGGCCACCGCTGAAGACCTGCCCGATGCGTCCTTCGCCGGCCAGCAGGAAACCTTCTTGAATGTGCACGGCATCGACGACGTGCTGCACAAGATGAAAGAGGTGTTTGCCTCGCTCTACAACGACCGGGCCATCAGCTACCGGGTGCACAAAGGCTTTGCCCATGCCGATGTGGCGCTGTCGGCCGGCGTGCAGCGCATGGTGCGCTCAGACCTGGGCGCCGCCGGCGTGATGTTCACCATCGACACCGAATCGGGTTTTGAAGAGGTGGTGTTCATCACCAGCAGTTTTGGCCTGGGTGAGACCGTGGTGCAAGGCGCCGTCAACCCGGACGAGTTTTATGTGCACAAGCCGGGGCTCAAGGCCGGCAAGCTGCCGATCATCCGGCGCAGCCTGGGCAGCAAGCTGATCCGCATGGAATTTTCGCCCGAGCAAGACCGCCTGGCCACCGGCCGGCTGGTGCGCACGGTGGACAACCCGCCCGAGCAGCGCAACCGTTATTCGCTCAGCGATGCCGATGTGATCCTGCTGGCCCAGTACGCGCTGATCATCGAGACGCACTACGGCCGGCCGATGGACATCGAGTGGGGCAAAGACGGTGAGGACGGCAAGCTCTACATCCTGCAGGCCCGGCCAGAGACGGTGAAAAGCCAGTCTGCCGGCCAGGTGGAGCACCGCTACAAACTGAAAGGGGGTCTGTCCCAGACCAGCACCGTGCTGGCCGAGGGCCGCGCCATCGGCCAGAAGATCGGCACCGGGCCCGTGCGGCTGGTGTCCAGCTTGAGCGAGATGGACAAAGTGCAGCCGGGTGATGTGCTGGTCACCGACATGACCGACCCCAACTGGGAGCCGGTGATGAAGCGCGCCTCGGCCATCGTCACCAACCGGGGCGGGCGCACCTGCCATGCCGCCATCATCGCCCGCGAGCTGGGCATTCCGGCGGTGGTGGGCTGTGGTGACGCAACCGAGAAGCTGGCCGACGGCGCGCTGGTGACGGTGGTGTGCAGTGAGGGCGACACCGGCTTCATCTACGACGGCCTGCTTGAAACCGAAGTCACCGAGGTGCAGCGCGGTGAGCTGCCGTATTGCAAGGTCAAGATCATGATGAATGTGGGCAACCCGTCATTGGCCTTTGATTTTGCGCAAATCCCCAACTCGGGCGTCGGCCTGGCGCGGCTTGAATTCATCATCAATACCAATATCGGGGTGCATCCCAAAGCCATCCTCGACTATCCCAACATCGACCCCGACTTGAAAAAGGCGGTTGAGTCGGTGGCGCGCGGCCATGCCTCACCCCGGGCGTTTTATGTCGACAAGCTGGTGGAAGGCATTGCCACGATTGCGGCGGCTTTCTGGCCCAAGCCGGTGATCGTGCGGCTGTCGGACTTCAAATCGAATGAGTACAAAAAACTGATTGGCGGCTCGCGCTACGAGCCGGACGAAGAAAACCCGATGCTGGGGTTCAGGGGCGCGTCGCGCTACATCAGTGGTGAGTTTGCCGACGCGTTTGCGATGGAATGCGAGGCGTTGAAGCGGGTGCGCAACGACATGGGGCTGAGCAATGTCGAAATCATGGTGCCGTTTGTGCGCACCGTGCGCCAGGCAGCGCGGGTGGCCGAGCTGCTGGCCGACCGCGGCCTGGCACGCGGCCAGAACGGCCTGCGCCTGATCATGATGTGCGAGGTGCCGAGCAATGCCATCCTGGCCGAGCAGTTTTTGGAGCACTTCGACGGCATGTCCATCGGCTCAAACGACCTGACGCAGTTGACGCTGGGGCTCGACCGCGACTCGGGCCTGGCGCTGCTGGCGGCCGATTTTGATGAGCGTGACCCTGCCGTCAAGGCCTTGATCAGCCGGGCGATTGCCGCCTGCCGGGCCACCGGCAAGTACATCGGCATCTGCGGCCAGGGCCCGAGTGACCACCCTGACTTTGCCGACTGGCTGGCCGCCGAGGGCATCGTCTCGATCTCGCTGAACCCCGATTCGGTGGTCGAGACCTGGATGCGGCTGGCCGCGGGCTGACCGCCCGCGCCACCCGGCCCGCCATCGCCTGCGCATTGCTCCAGCCTGCGGCCGGCCATGCCCAGCCAGACCACCGGCAGCGCTGAAACCACCCGGCGCTTTGCGCGCCGGCTGCACCGCCGCTACGGCCTGTTCACGCTGGGCGTGGCGCTGTTCATTGGCGCGCTGGCGCTGCTGGAGCAAAAAGGCTGGCCGCGCAGCTGGATTGGCGGCAGCTTTTTGATCGCCACCGTGCTGGTCTATGCCGGCATCGGGCTGATGAGCCGCACCACTGACGAGACCGAGTACTACGTGGCCGGCCGCCGGGTGCCGGCGGTGTACAACGGCATGGCGATTGCGGCCGACTGGATGTCGGCGGCATCGTTCATCGGCACGGCGGGTGTGCTGTACCTGCAAGGTTTTGACGGTCTGGCCTACATCCTGGGCTGGACAGGCGGCTACTGCCTGGTGGCCATCCTGCTGGCGCCGTATCTGCGGCGCTTTGGCCAGTTCACGATCCCGGATTTTTTGGGCGCGCGGTACGGCGGCCGGGCGCCCCGGTTGATCGGCGTGGCAGCCACCGTGGGGGTGTCGTTTGTCTATGTCGTGGTGCAGGTGTACGGCGTGGGGCTGATCACCTCGCACCTCACCGGCTTCAGCTTCGAGATCGGCATTTTTGTCGGCCTGGGCGGTGTGCTGGTGTGCTCATTTCTCGGCGGCATGCGGGCCGTCACCTGGACGCAGGTGGCCCAGTACATCGTGCTGATCATTGCCTACACCGTGCCGGTGCTGTGGCTCAGCCAGCACCAGACCGGCTCTTGGCTGCCGATGTTCACTTACCACCAGCAGTTGGCCGTGGTCAGCCAGCGTGAGGCCACGCTGTTGGCCGACCCGGCCGAGATCGAGGTGCGGCGCCGCCTCACCCAGCGCGCCGACGACGCCAGCCGAAAGTTGCACGATGTGCCGGCCGCGATGGCCAGCGACGGCGCCGCGCTGGCCCGCGAGATCGAGCAGATGCGCAGCGACAACGCGCCGCTGGCCCGCATCCAGCAGGCCGAGCGCCGGCTTGAGCGCGCGCCGCGCAGTGAGGCCGAGGCCCGCATCGCCTACCAACGCGAGCACGATCTGGCGCGGGCCCAGGCCCGGCCGCTGGCGGGATTGGCGCCGCAGCCGGCGGCGCTGGCCATGTCGGGCGGGGCGGATGACCCCGGCGGTGCGCTGACCAGTGCCCCGCGCGCCAACTTTCTGGCGCTGGTGTTCTGCCTGATGCTGGGCACGGCCGCGATGCCGCATGTGCTGACGCGCTACTACACCACGCCGTCGGTGGCCGACGCGCGCAGCTCGGTGGGTTGGGCGCTGCTGTTCATCGTGTTGCTCTACATCAGTGCACCGGCACTGGCGGTGATGGTCAAGTACCAGGTGTTCACCGAGCTGGTGGGCACCTCGTTTGGCAGCCTGCCTGACTGGCTCTCGCGCTGGAGCCGGCTCGATCCGTCGCTGGTGTCGGTGCAAGACATCAACGGTGATGGCCTGCTGCAATTTGCCGAGCTGCACCTGGGCGGCGACATGATTGTGCTGGCCGCGCCCGAGCTGGGTGGCCTGCCGCTGGTCGTCACCTACCTGGTGGCGGCCGGCGGACTGGCGGCGGCGCTGTCCACTGCCGACGGCCTGCTGCTGACCATCTCCAACGCGCTGTCGCATGATTTTTTCTTCCGCACCGTCAACCCGCGCGCCTCGGCCATCAAGCGGGTGATGCTCAGCAAGATGATGGTGCTGCTCACAGCGGTGCTGGCGGCCTGGGTGGCGTCGCTGCGCATTGCCAACATCGTGCCGTTTGTCACCGCCGCGTTTTCACTCGCGGCGGCGGCGTTTTTCCCGGCGCTGGTGCTGGGCATCTTCTGGCGCCGGGCCAACCGCGCCGGTGCGGTGGCCGGCATGCTGGTGGGCGTGGCCGTCTGCCTGGGCTACATGGCGCGCAACCTGGCCTGGCCCCGGGCCTGGCTGGGCTTTGGTGATGCCGCAGCCGACCTGCGCTGGTTTGGCATCGACCCGATGGCTGCCGGCGTGTTTGGCGTGCCGGCCGGCTGCGCCGTGCTGCTGCTGGTCAGCCTGCTGACAGCACCACCCACCGAGCCCGAGCTGGCGATGGTGGACGCGCTGCGCCAGCCCGGACCGTTGCAGCCCGATGACCGCCGACCTGTCGCCCCGTCCGGGCCGTAAGCACCGCGCTATAATCGTCGGCTTTCCCTTTGCTGCACCGGCTGGGTTGCACATTGATGTGTGCAACCCGACGCATCCCGGGCAGCTTCCGATCCCCGGAACCCACAAGGAGTGTCCATGCGTCATTACGAGATCGTGCTGTTGATCCATCCGGATCAAAGCGAACAGGTTCCAGCCATGCTGGACCGCATCAAGACCACCGTCACCAGCGCGGCTGGCAAGATGCACCGGGTGGAGGATTGGGGCCGGCGCCAGCTGGCTTACCAGATCCAGAAGCTTGCCAAGGCGCACTATGTTTGCCTGAACATGGCATGCAGCAAAGAAACGCTGGCCGAGATCGAGACCGGCTTCAAGTTCAATGACGCCGTGCTGCGCCACCTGACGGTGTCCAAAGACAAAGCCGAGACCACCCCGTCGGTGATGATGAAGGCGGTCGAGAAAGAAGAGTCGCGCAAATCGTCGCACCAGCAGGAGGCCGCCGCCTGATTGAGCCTGCCGCTGCGGCCGGCCCAGGCCCGTCGATGAACCGCCTGGTTTTGTCGGCGCAACTGGTTGAACGCGGCGCCGTGCGTTACACCCCCGCAGGTCTTCCTGCTGTGGATTGCCGGCTGCAACATGCCTCCACAGTGACCGAAGACGGCCAGCCGCGCAAAGTCTCACTCGAGATCAAAGCGCTGGCCATCGGGGCGATGTCACGGCCGCTGGGCGGCATGTTGTTGGGGCAAACCGGCCTGTTCGGCGGTTTTCTGGCAACCGCCCGCAACGGCCGCGGCTGGCTGTTTCACATCACTGAGCTGACTGAGCTGACCGAGTTGACAAGCAGTGCCGCCGCGCCGCCGCTCTGCGCCTGAACTCTGCCCTTGAATCATTGCCGGCCGCAGAGCTGCCGGTATAAATCTGAAAGAGGTACACCATGCCCCCGCCAAGAGGAAAAGGTAAGTTTTCCAAAGACCGCAAGCCCAAGCGCAACACACAATCGCTGCTCTTCAAGCGCAAGCGCTTCTGCCGCTTCACCGTGGCCAACGTGGTCGAGATCGACTACAAGGACGTGGACGTGCTGCGTGATTTCATCGGTGAGACCGGCAAGATCACGCCGGCCCGCCTGACCGGCACCCGCGCTTTCTACCAGCGCCAGTTGACGGTGGCCATCAAGCGCGCCCGCTTCCTGGCCCTGGTGCCGTACAGCGACCAGCATCGCGTCTGAAGGAGCCCGTTTCATGCAAATCATCCTGCTCGAAAAAGTGGCCAACCTGGGCAACCTGGGCGATGTGGTCAAGGTCAAGAACGGCTATGCGCGCAACTTTCTGATCCCGTCCAAGCAGGCCCGCCGGGCCACGCCGTCGGCGATTCAAGAGTTTGAAGGCCGCCGGACTGAGCTTGAAAAAGGCGCCGCCGAGAAGCTGGGCGCCGCGCAGGCGGTGGGCGACAAGCTGGCCGGCAAAGTGGTCACCATCGCCCAAAAAGCCGGTGTGGACGGCCGGCTGTTTGGCTCGGTCACCAATGCCGACATCGCCGATGGCCTGAAAAAGCTCGGCTTCGAGCTGGCCAAAGCGCAGGTTCGCCTGCCCACCGGTCCGCTCAAGACCGTGGGCGAGCACCCGGTTTCGGTGGCCACCCACACCGATGTGGTGGTCGAGATCACCGTCAAAGTGGTGCCTGAAATCGCCTGACGCGCACCGCGTCAGCGCTTCGTCAGCACCAAGGCGGCCTGCGGGCCGCTTTTTCATGGGCGCTTGCTGTCCACCGCATTTCCCCAGGTTTGCCCACAGGCGACCCGGGAGGCGGGCCCTATGATTCTTCATCCCACTTTCTGTTGAAACCCGCCGCTGATGTCTGCCGTCCTGCGTTCTGCCCCGTCATTTGCCACCGCCGCCCTGCCCATGGATGACGAGGTGGCCCGGCTGCGCATCCCGCCGCACTCGGTGGAGGCCGAGCAAAGCGTGCTGGGCGGCCTGCTGATCGACAACATGGCCTGGGACCGGGCTGGCGACGCGGTGAGTGACAGTGATTTTTACCGCCATGAGCACCGCGAGATTTTTGCGGCCATCGCCGCACTGATCAACGCCAGCAAGCCGGCCGATGTGATCACCGTGTTTGAGCACCTGCAAAGCGCCGGCAAGGCCGAGGCCTGCGGTGGCCTGGCCTACCTCAACTCGATGGCCCAGAGCGTGCCGAGCGCGGCCAACATCCGCCGCTACGCCGAGATCGTGCGGGAGCGGGCCATCCTGCGCAAACTCATCTCGGCGTCGGACGAGATTGCCACCAATGCCTTCAACCCGCAGGGCCGGGCGGTGGCGCAAATCCTGGACGAGGCCGAGGGCAAGATCTTCAAGATCGGCGAGGAGGGCTCACGCAACAAACAGGGCTTCATCGGCGTGGACAAGTTGACGGCGCAATTGATCGACCGGGTCAATGAGCTGGCCGAAAACGGCGCTGAAGAGGTGACCGGCGTGCGCACCGGCTTCTTCGACCTCGACCGCATGACGGCCGGGCTGCAAAA
>JANMKO010000150.1:0-4371 GCA_031372085.1 Betaproteobacteria bacterium | reverse complement strand
CTTGGCGGCCGGCGCGCGACCCGGCCACCATCCTGGCCGGCCAGCCCGACCCGGCCGCCGCGCCGGCCGCCAAGGCCGACAGCAAACCCGCCAGCACTACCGTGCCGTCGTTTTTTGTGCAGGCCGGCGCCTACGCGCGCAGCGAGGACGCCGAATCACAGCGCGCCAAGCTGGCCTTGATGGATTTGGCCGCCCGCATCACCGAGCGTGAGCAAGCGGGCCGCACCGTTTTCAGGGTGCGGCTGGGCCCGTTTGAGGCCCGCAGCGACGCCGAAGACGCGCAACTCAAACTGGCGGCGGCCGGCATCGACGCCAACCTGGTGCGGGTGGAGCGTTGAACCTGTTGTGCACCGGGTGGGTCCATCCCACGTTGTGACCTTGCCCCATGCCACTGTCTGATCCCCAGGAACCCCGAATGAACCGTCGTCAATTTGCCATCACCAGCATCGGCACCGCCCTGACCAGCCTGGCCTGGCCGCTGTGGGCCCAGGGTGGGCCGCCGCTGGAAGGCACCGATTTCAAGCGCGTGGCCCAGCCGGTGGCGGTGCCCGACGGCAAGGTGGATGTGGTCGAGTTCTTCGGCTACTGGTGCCCGCACTGCCATGCCTTTGAGCCGGCACTTGATGCCTGGGTGCGCAAGCTGCCGCCGCAAGTGGCCTTCCGGCGCATGGCCGTTGCCTTCAACGCGGCGCAAGAGCCGATGCAGCGGCTCTATTTCGCACTGGAATCGCTCGGCCTGGTGGACAGCTTGCACCGCAAGGTGTTTGCCGCGCTGCACGTGGGCCGCCAGCGCCTGGACAAAGACGCTGACATCGCCGCCTGGGCCCAGTCGTCCGGCGCCGACGGCGTCAAAATCATCGACGCGATGAAGAGTTTCTCCGTCGCCACCAAGGTGCGCCAGGCGCGCCAATTGGCCGAGGCCTACAAGATTGAGGGCGTGCCCACGCTGGGCATCCAGGGCCGCTACATGACATCGCCGTCCATCGCCGGCACGCAAGAGCGCGCCCTGGCCGTGGCCGACGCGCTGATAGCGCAATCGCGCAAGGGCTGATCGGCCCGCCTGCCCGGGACGGGCAAACGGGCGTTGCCGGGGCTGGCCAGCACGCGGGGGCCAGCACGCGGCACGGGCCGTGCGCAGCAAGCATCTGCGCGACAGATTGCCGACTTTGCCCCCCTGGCCGGCCAAAACTTGCGTCTAGAATGGTCTGCAAGTTCTGTGCCGACCTATGTCTATCCTGAAAACCCCCTCTTTTGGCGTGATCGCCCTGCTGCTGCCGCTGGCCAGCGGCATGCCCGTGCAGGCCGAAAAAGCCGACCGCAGCAAGGCCATGACGCTGGAGTCCGACCAGCCCTGCACCGTCAACCTGCAAAAGCAGACCAGCGTGTGCAGCGGCAATGTGGTGGTCAGCCAGGGCACCTTGCTGATCCGCGCCGACCGGCTGGAGCTGCGCGAGACGCCCGACGGCTACCAGCTGGCGCAGGCCGTGGGCGGCACCGGCAAGCTGGCCAGCTACCGGCAAAAGCGCGACGGGCTGGATGAGTGGGTGGAGGGCCAGGCCCAGCGCATCGATTACGACAGCCGCACCGGCACGCTGCGCTTTGACGGCCAGGCGCAGGTGCGGCGGTTGCAAGCTGCGGCGGTGGCCGATGAGATCCAGGGTGGCGTGATCGTCTGGGACAGCGCGGCTGAGACCTTCAATGTGCGCGGCGGCGCGGCCACCGCCGCCAACCCGGGCGGCCGGGTGCGGGCGGTGATCGCGCCCCGGCTGCCGGCAGATGCCGGCCCGGCGCCGGCCCCCGCCAGCAACAGCCTGCGGCCGACGCCGGTGCTGGGAGACCGGCAGTGAGCGCGCCAACCGCCGCAACCCCGGCGCCCACCCGGGCCCGGGCCGCCGGCCTGCCGTCCACCGGGGCCACCCACCCGAATGCCACCGCCACCGCCACCGCCACTGCAACCCCAAGCGCCACCACCGCCACCAGCCGGCTGGAGGTGATCGGCCTGCAAAAACAGTACGGCGCGCGCCAGGTGGTGCAAGACGTGCACCTGGCCGTGGGCGCCGGTGAGGTGGTGGGTCTGCTCGGGCCCAACGGCGCCGGCAAGACCACCACGTTTTACATGGTGGTGGGACTGGTGCGGCCCGATGCCGGTGAGATCCGCATCGACAACGTGGCGGTGCAAAACCGGCCGATCCACCAGCGGGCGCGCATGGGGCTGAGCTACCTGCCGCAAGAGGCGTCGATCTTCCGCAAGCTCACCGTCGAAGAAAACATCCGCGCCGTGCTGGAGCTGCAAATCGGCGCCGACGGCCGGGCGCTCAAGCCCGAGGCCATCAACGCCCTGCTCGAACAGTTGCTGCGCGACCTGTCGATCGAGAAACTGCGTGATTCACCGGCGCCGGCGCTGTCGGGCGGTGAGCGGCGGCGGGTTGAGATCGCCCGCGCGCTGGCCACCCAGCCGCGCTTCATCCTGCTGGACGAGCCGTTTGCCGGCGTCGATCCGATTGCCGTGATCGAGATCCAACGCATCATCGGTTTCTTGAAGAGCCGGGGCATCGGCGTGCTGATCACCGACCACAACGTGCGCGAGATGCTGGGCATCTGCGACCGGGCCTACATCATCAGTGAGGGCCGCGTGCTGGCCGAAGGCACACCCACCGAAATCATCGCCAACGCCGACGTGCGCCGGGTCTACCTCGGCGAGCACTTCCGCATGTGACGCACCGCCAAAACCGCCGATGAAACCGTCACTCCAAGTACGGCTGTCGCAACACCTGGCGCTGACGCCCCAGTTGCAACAGTCGATCCGCCTGCTGCAACTGTCCACGCTGGAGCTGCACCAGGAAATCGAGCAGATGCTCGAAACCAACCCCTTCCTGGATGTGGACGACGACCACACGCCGATGGAATTTGGCCTGGAGCGGGTGGCCGCGCCAGCCGACGCCAGCGCCGAGCGTGAAAAAAGCAAATTGTCGGAGCGCGAGGACGGCGGCGACGGCAACAGCAGCGCCGATGAGCCGGCCGGCATGGACAGCGCCGACTTTGGCGGCAGCGAGCGTGACGACTGGGAGAACGGCACCGAGCGTGATGACTTTGACGGCATCCGTGAGCTGCCGTCGTCCAGCAGCGCCAGTGGCTCGGGCGACGACGATTACGAGCCCATCGATTCAGCCGACGCCGGGCCCACGCTGCAAGACCATCTGCGCCGCCAGTTGCTGGGCATGCGCTTGTCGCCCGAGGACGCGGCCGCCGTGATGGTGCTGATCGAATCGCTGAACGAAGACGGCTATTTGGCTGACACGCTGGACGAGATTGCCGAGCGGCTGGCCTTCGGCATGGGGCTGGACGGCGACGAGGCCGCCGAGGAGCGCGACGACCTGGCCGACAGTCTGCGCTGCGCGCTGAAATGGTTGCAGAGCTTTGAGCCCACCGGCGTGGGCGCGTCTGGCCTGGGCGACTGCCTGGCGCTGCAGCTGCGCACCTTGCCGCCCAGTGCGGCGCGCACTGCGGCCATCGTGGTGAGCCAGAAGCACCTGGCGCTGCTGGCCCGCAAGGACATGAAAAAGCTGATGCAGGCCACCGGCGCGAATGAAGAGACGCTGCGCCAGGCCGAGACGCTGATCAAGGCCTGTGAGCCCAAGCCGGGCCGGCCCTTCACCCGGGCCGAGGCCAATATCGTGGTGCCCGATGTGATGGTGGTCAAATCCGGCCGGGGCTGGAAGACCACGCTCAACCCCGACGTGATGCCCAAGCTGCGCATCAATGACTTGTACGCGCAAGCCATCCGCGGCCAGCGCAACGGCAGCGCCGCCGGGCTGACGCAGCGGCTGCAAGAGGCGCGCTGGTTCATGAAAAACATCCTGCAGCGCTTCGACACCATCCTGCGCGTCAGCCAGGCCATCGTCGAGCGCCAGAAAGGCTTTTTCACGCACGGTGAGATCGCCATGAAGCCGCTGGTGCTGCGTGAGATCGCTGACGAGCTGGGCCTGCACGAGAGCACCATCTCGCGCGTCACCACCGCCAAGTACATGAACACGCCTTACGGCACCTTCGAGCTGAAATACTTCTTCGGCAGCTCGCTCAACACCGAGGCCGGCGGCAATGCCAGCAGCACGGCGGTGCGCGCACTGATCAAGCAGCTGGTCAGTGCCGAGGACGTGGTCAAGCCGCTGTCAGACAGCCAGCTGGCTGACATGTTGGCCGAGCAAGGCATCCAGGTGGCGCGCCGCACCGTGGCCAAATACCGCGAGGCGCTGAAGATCGCGCCGGCCAACCTGCGCAAGGCAATGTGAGCGCGGCTGACGACAGCCCGGCACCACCGGTTGCGCCGGCCCCAGCCAGCCCCCGGCGCCGGGTGGCGGCGGTGGGTGACGC
>JANMKO010000143.1:0-6511 GCA_031372085.1 Betaproteobacteria bacterium | reverse complement strand
GAACAGATCGGCGGTGCCGGTGGCCTCGGCAAAAGCCTGCATCTGGTCGGCCTGGCCGCCAATCGCCTCTTTGAAGAACTCGACGCCGGGCTGGGTGGTGATGCGGTTCACCAGCCAGGAGTCACGCGGCACCACCCACTGAATAGCGTCGGGGTGGGCACCGGCGTTGAGCAGCCACACCCCGGCGTCCATCGCCGTCTTGCCGGCGCCGACGATGACAAAGTGGCGCGGCAGGCCGCCCCGGGTGGCTTGATGCCAAAGCTGCGGCAGCGCGTTGGGCGGCAGCAAGCGCACCCCGGGCGCCACCGCAAAGCGCGGCGTGTGGGTGGACGGCACCGACGGCCCGAGGTAGGCCGCGTCCACCACTTTCTTGCGCACGGTGACCTGGGTGCGCTGGCCCGACAGGATCGACTCGAACTGGCCATCGCCCAGGTAATTGCACATCGGGTGGTAGGCCACCCGGCCGCTGGGCAGCAGCTTGTGGTTCATCACGCGGCCAAAGTAGCCGCTGATCTCAGGCCCCGACGCCAGCTCGTACAGGCCTTTGTTGAGGCCGATGGTGTCGGTGCGGCCGCTGCCCAGCGCCATGGAGTTGACGCCGTAAAAGGCCGACGGCTGGTGCAGCGTGACAAACGGATAGGCATCGTTCCAGTGGCCACCGGGCTGGCCGTGCCGGTCGATCAGGGTGACGTGCGCGTCGGTCTCGTCGATCAGCGTGTCGGTGAAGGCCACGCCCGTGGTGCCGCTGCCGATCACCAGGTAGTCGGTCTCAATGGATTTCAAGGCGTTTGACCAGGGTTGTGGGGCCGGCCGATGATGCCATCCGCCCGCCGCTGGGCCAGCGCCAGGTGTTCGCAGTCGGGTGCGTCGCAGTGGTCGCAAACGGCGGTCCAGGCCGCGCGCTGGGCCAGATCGGCGGCGTCGCGGCCGGCCAGCCGGGTGAACAGGCCGCTGCTCAGGCTGCTGCTCAAACCCGACGCCGGCCCGGCACGCTGGCGCAGCAGCGGGGCCACCGCGTCCACCGCTGATTCCACCCGGGCGCTGCCCTGGCCGGCCACCAGGGCCCACGGCAGGCGGTGGTTGATCAGCAGCGTCCGCACCCGGCTGTCTACCGGCTCGCGCACCTGCGGGCCGTCGCGCTGCAGGCCGTCAGGTACCCAGGCGATGTCGAGGGCGGTCAGCAGGGTGATGTCGCAGCGGCGTTGCTGGGCGACGGCGTAAGGGGTCAGGCTGCGGTCATTGAACAAATAGTCGCTGTAGACGGCCGTCATCAGCGCGGTGGTGTCGCAGACCACCACCTGGTGGCCGATGGCCGCCGCATCGATCAGCGCTTGCTGATGTTGAGCGATGGCGAGCTGCTCGTCCGGCCGGGGCGTGCGGCCGGCCGCGTCGCACCAGCTGCGCAGCCACTCGCCCACCCAGGCGCAGCGTTGGCCGGTAAGGCCGGCGATGCGCTCACACAAGGCCTGCGCCAGCGCGGTTTTGCCGGTGCTCTCGGCGCCGACGATGGCGATGCGCAGTGCCTCAGTCATGCCGGATCTGCGTCATGCCGGGTCTGCGCCATGCCGCCTGGCGGCCAGCGCCACTGGCGGCAGCATCGCCGCCCAGGCGCGCCAGCCGACCAACGCCAGCACTGCAAAAACCGCGTACAGGCCCACCGTCAACCACAAGCCCTTGCTGGCAAACAGCACCACGCTGACGAGGTTGACCACCACCCACACGGGCCAGTTGTCCATCCATTTGCGGGCCAGCAGGTATTGGCCGGCCAGGCTGCCCACCGTGGGCAGGGCATCGAGGTAGGGCACGTCGCTGTCGGTGATGCGGGCCAGCAAAGCCCCCAGCAGTGGCCAGGCCAGCAGCGTGGCCAGCGCCAGCCGCGCCCGTTGACGGTTGCTGAGTGAACGCACCCGCAGTGCTTGCCCACCATCGTCGGTGCCACGCAACCATTGCCACCAACCCCAGCCGCCCAAGACGATGAACACCACTTGCAGCGCCGCCTCACCGTACAGCTTGCTGTGCAAAAACAGCAGACCGTAAAGGGCCGAGCTGGCGATGGCCAGTGGCCAGCCGAGTGGGTTGACGCGCAGATTGCAAGCCACCATGCACAGCGCCAGCCCGGTGGCCACCAGTTCCAGCCAGGTGAAGGCACTGCCGGCCCAAGTGAAGGCAGGCATCAGCAGCGGAGCGGTGGCGGCCAGCAGGTCGGTCATGGAGGGGGCACAGAAAGCGCTGCGCGGGCGGCGCAGCGTGGCGGCTTGCTCAGCGCCGGGCCGCGTACTGCACCAGGATTTCGTCCGGCTTGACCATGCCCAGATCGGCCCGGGCCCGCTCTTCCACCATCTCCAGGCCCTGGCGCAGGTCGTCTACCTCGGCGGTGAGGCGCGCAATGGCGTGGCGCTGGCCCAGGTTGCGCTGTTTTTGCGCGTCCAGCTGCGCTTGCAGCTTCATCACCTGCGGCAGGCCGCCGTCGCCAAACCACAGCTCGGCCTGCACCCCGGCCAGCAGCAGCAACAGCGCGGCGGTGACGTAACGCATCCCGGCGCAGGATCAACGCAGGTTGTAGAAAGCCGAGCGGCCCGGGTAGCTGGCGATGTCGCCCAGGTCTTCTTCGATGCGCAGCAACTGGTTGTACTTGGCCATGCGGTCACTGCGGCTGAGCGAGCCGGTCTTGATCTGGCCGGCATTGGTGCCCACGGCGATGTCGGCAATCGTGGAATCCTCGGTCTCGCCCGAGCGGTGGCTGATGACGGCGGTGTAGCCGGCCCGCTTGGCCATCTCAATGGCGGCAAAGGTTTCGGTCAGCGTGCCAATCTGGTTGATCTTGATCAGGATCGAGTTGGCAATGCCTTTGTCGATGCCTTCTTTCAATATCTTGGTATTGGTGACAAACAGGTCGTCGCCGACCAATTGCACTTTTTTGCCCAGCCGCTCGGTGAGGTGCTTCCAGCCGTCCCAATCACCCTCGTGCATGCCGTCTTCGATGCTGATGATCGGGTATTTGTCCACCCAACTGGCCAGCAGGTCGGTCCAGGCCGGGGCGCTGAGTTTCAGGCCGCCTTCGCCCTCAAGAACATACTGGCCGTCTTTGTAAAACTCACTCGCTGCGCAATCCAGCCCGAGCGCAATCTGCGTGCCGGCGGTGTAACCGGCTTTGTCGATGGCCTCCAGAATCATCTGGATGGCGGCCTCGTGGTTGACCACATTGGGCGCAAAACCGCCCTCATCGCCCACGGCCGTGCTGATGCCCCGGTCATGCAGGATTTTTTTCAGCGCATGAAAGGTCTCGGCCCCCCAGCGCAGCGCCTCGCGAAAGCTGGGCGCACCCACCGGGATGATCATCAACTCCTGCAAATCCAGGTTGTTGTTGGCATGCTCGCCGCCGTTGATGACGTTCATCATCGGCACCGGCAGGCTCATCGCGCCCGAGCCGCCAAAGTAGCGGTACAGCGGCAGGCCCGATTCTTCAGCCGCCGCGCGCGCCACGGCCATGCTCACCGCCAGCGTGGCATTGGCGCCGAGGCGGGATTTGTTGTCGGTGCCGTCCAGGTCGATCAGGGTTTTGTCCAGAAACGCCTGCTCGCTGGCGTCCAGCCCCAGCACCGCCTCGCTGATCTGGCTGTTGACGTGTTCCACCGCTTTCAACACGCCCTTGCCGCCGTAGCGGCTTTTGTCACCGTCGCGCAGTTCGATTGCCTCGCGGCTGCCGGTGGACGCACCCGACGGCACGGCAGCGCGCCCCATCGTGCCGCTCTCCAGCAGCACATCGCATTCGACGGTGGGGTTGCCTCGGCTGTCGAGGATTTCTCGGCCGACGATGTCAACGATGGCGCTCATGCGTTTTGTTCCTGAAGAGGGGGTTGGGGGTGGCCAGCGCATGCTGCGCGGCGCGCACCGGGATGCGCCGGTGTTACGCCGGCACGCCCTCGGTGACGATCATGTTGAAGCGGTCGGTGGTGCCCAGCCGCAATTCGCGCGCAGCGCGGTAGGACTCGCTGTCGTAGAACGCTTGCGCCACGTCCAGGCTGGGGAAGCGCAGCAGCGTGATGCGCTCAGGCTGCCACGCGCCCTCCAGCACGGCCAACCGGCCGCCACGGGCCAGGTATTCGCCGCCGGCTGCGGCCACAACGGCTGGGGCGGCGGCCATGTAGGCTTTGAATCGCTCCGGGTCGCTGATCTGGCTGTCGACAATGATGTAGGCGCAGGGCATGGTGGTATCGGCTTTCAGCAAGAAAAATCGTTTTGACCGAAGAACGTGAATCCAAGCATGTCGGTCGGAATGACTTCAACAAGTGAAGTCATTTTCCAGCAGCGGCTGGGCCTTGATCACCCGGTCGAGCGCCAGCAGCTGTTGCAGCAGCGCGCGCATGTGCTTGAGCGGCACCGCATTCGGCCCGTCGCTCAGGGCGTTGGCCGGGTCAGGGTGGGTTTCCATGAACAAACCCGCCACGCCCACGGCCACCGCTGCCCGTGCCAGCACGGGCACAAACTCACGCTGGCCGCCGCTGCTGGTGTCCTGCCCGCCGGGCAGTTGCACGCTGTGGGTGGCGTCAAACACCACCGGCGCGCCGGTTTCTCGCAGGATGGCCAGGCTGCGCATGTCGGACACCAGGTTGTTGTAGCCAAAGCTGGCGCCGCGCTCGCAGGCCATGAAACGGTCTTCGCTCAAGCCGGCGGCGCGCGCCGCGTCTCGCGCTTTGGCGATGACGTTTTTCATGTCGTGCGGCGCCAGAAACTGGCCTTTTTTGATGTTCACCGGCTTGCCGCTGCGCGCCACGGCGTGGATGAAATCAGTCTGCCGGCACAAAAACGCCGGTGTTTGCAGCACGTCCACCACCGCCGCCACGGCCGCGATGTCGGCCTCGCGGTGCACGTCGGTGAGCAGCGGCACGCCCAGCTCACGCTTGACGGCGGCCAGAATCTCCAGCCCGGCGTCCATGCCCGGGCCGCGAAACGTGCCGCCGCTGGAGCGGTTGGCCTTGTCGTAGCTGCTCTTGAAGATGAACGGGATGCCCAGCTCGGTGGTGATCTCTTTGAGCCGGCCGGCCACGTCGATCTGCAATTGCAGCGACTCGACCACGCAGGGCCCGGCGATCAAAAAAAACGGTCGGTCCAGGCCGATCTCGAAGCCGCAGAGTTGCATCGTCAGTCTCAAAAAGTCAGGCGGTGGGTGGGGCGTGGCGCATCAGGCTGCCAGCGGCGTGGTCAGCGGCGTGACCAGCGGCGCACCGGCCACCTGCGCCGCCCGGTGCGCCAGCGCGGCGGCAATGTAGCTGATGAACAGCGGGTGGCTGTCCCAGGGCGTGCTTTTGAACTCGGGGTGAAACTGCACACCGACAAACCAGGGGTGTCGGGTTTGCGGCAGCTCCACCATCTCGGTGAGCTTTTCACGCTGGGTGATGGCCGACACCACCAGGCCGGCCTGCTGCAATTGATCGAGGTATTGTTCGTTTGCCTCGTAGCGGTGGCGGTGGCGCTCGGTGACCACCGGGCCGTAAATCCGGTGCGCCAGCGTGCCGGGCTGCACGTCAGAGCTTTGCGCGCCCAGCCGCATCGTGCCGCCCAGATTCGATTGCGCGTCGCGCTTCTGGATCGTGCCGTCGGCGTCTTGCCATTCATCGATCAGCGCAATCACCGGGTGCAGCGTGTCGGGCTCAAACTCGGTGGAGTTGGCGCCCGCCAGCCCGGCCACGTGGCGCGCAAACTCGATCGTGGCCACCTGCATGCCCAGGCAGATGCCCAGGTACGGCAACTGCTGCTCTCGGGCGTATTGCGCCGCCACGATCTTGCCCTCGATGCCGCGCTTGCCAAAACCGCCCGGCACCAGGATGGCATCGAATTTGGCCAGTTGCCCGGCGTTGCCGGCGTTCAGTGATTCAGCGTCCACATACTCGATCTTGACCCGTGCATGCTGGTGGATGCCGGCATGGCGCAGCGCTTCGTTCAGTGATTTGTACGAGTCCGACAGGTCGGTGTATTTGCCGCACATCGCAATCGTCACCTCGTGCAGCGGGTGCGCCACCTCATGCACCAGCCGGTCCCAGCGCGACAGGTTGGCGGGCTTGGTCAGCAATTGCAGCTTCATGCAGATCTGCTCGTCCAGCCCTTGCTCGTGCAGCAGGCGCGGCACTTTGTAAATCGTGTCCACGTCCCACATGCTGATCACGCCGTGCGGCACCACATTGGTGAACAGCGAGATTTTTTCGCGCTCTTCGTCCGGCACCTCGCGGTCGGCCCGGCACAGCAGCACGTCGGGCTGGATGCCGATCTCACGCAGTTTTTGCACCGTGTGCTGGGTGGGTTTGGTCTTCAGCTCACCGGCCGCAGCAATCCACGGCACGTAGGTGAGGTGCACAAACGCGGTGTTGGTGGGGCCCAGCTTCAGGCTCATCTGGCGCACGGCTTCAAGAAACGGCAGGCTTTCGATGTCGCCCACGGTGCCGCCGATCTCGACGATGGCCACGTCCACATCCACCGCGCCGCGCCGCACAAACTCTTGAATCTCGTTGGTGAC
>JANMKO010000071.1:0-2561 GCA_031372085.1 Betaproteobacteria bacterium | reverse complement strand
CGGGCCAGCCGCCGGGTAGGCATCAGGATCAAGCCGGCGCATCTCGGCCTCGATCCAGCCCTCCACCTCGCGCATCAGCTCATCATGGCGCCGGCCCTTGGCCGGGATCGGCCGGCCGATCGACACCTCGATCAGGCCCGGGCGCAGCAGCCAGCTGCGGCGCGGCCAGCAGCGGGCCGACGTGACGGCAATTGGCACGATGGGCGTGCCGGTGGTCACGGCCAGGCGGGCAGCGCCGGTTTGGTACTCACCTTTTTCACCCCGCGCGGCCCGTGTGCCCTCGGGGAACATGATCACCCAGTGGCCCTGGGCCATCAGCCGGCGGCCCTCTTTTTGTACCTTGGCCCAGGCGGCGGTGCGGCGGCCACGGTCGATGTGGATCATGTCCATGCGGCCGATCGCCCAGCCAAAAAACGGGATCCACAGCAGCTCGCGCTTGAACACATAAGCCAGCGGGTGCGGCATCAGCGCCGGAAAGGCAAAGGTCTCCCAGGTGCTTTGGTGCTTGGGCGCCAGCAGCACGGCGGCGTGGGCGTTGGCCGCGCTGGGCAGATGGTCCAGCCCGGTGACCCGGTAGCGCACGCCGCAGATCACTTTGGCGCCCCAGGTGGCCAGGCGCAGCCAGCCGACACACAGCCAGTACATCCGGTCACCGCGCACAAAGGCCGAATAGGCCACTGCCACCAGCGCCCACGGCACCAGCGTGACCAGCAAAAACAGCCCATACAGCGCTGAGCGCAAAAAAATCATCGCGCGGGGCTGCCCGGCGGCAGCGCCAGCAGGTGGTCGGCAAAGGCGGCTAGATCGGCATGCACCCGGGTGCCGGGCACCTGGTCGGTGATCAGCTGGATTTGCGCCGCGTCCAGCCCCGCAGCCCGGCCGCTGCACACCAGGTGCGGCTCACAGCCTGCGGCGCGTGCGGCTTGCAGATCACGCAGCGTGTCGGCCACCATCGGCACCTGCTTCAAATCGATGCCGTAGCGCTTGCCGATGTCGCGCATCAGCCCGGGCAGGGGCTTGCGGCAGTCGCACTGGTCTTCGGGCGTGTGCGGGCAGAAAAACACCGCGTCGATGCGCCCGCCGGCCAGCATCAGTTGCTTGAGCATGTGCGCATGCACCGCATTCACCGAGGCCATGTCGATCATGCCCCGGCCGATGCCCGACTGGTTGGTGGCCACCACCGCATGCCAGCCGCCGTGGTTGAGCCGGGACACCGCCTCGAGTGCACCGGCAACCGGGTACCACTCATCGGGCGATTTGACATGGTCGTCCCGAAACTCATTGAGGATGCCGTCGCGGCCCAGGATCACCAGTTTGACGACAGGTTGCACGGCGTGCCCTCTTCAAGTGACCAGGCGGGCCAGATCGGCCACCCGGTTCATCGAAGCATGCAGCGTGCCCAGCAGCGCCAGCCGGTTGGCACGCAGCGCTGCGTCGTCGGCATTCACCAGCACGGCCTCAAAAAACGCATCGACCGGGGTTTTGAGCGCGGCCAGCGCTTGCAGTGACGCGGTGTAGTCGCCAGCGGCAAAGGCGGCGTCGGCGATGGGCGCCACACTGGCCAGCGCGGCATGCAGTGCGGCCTCGGCGGGCTCGACCAGCAGCGCCGGGTTGACGGCCGCCCCGCCCGCCGCGTCGGATTTTTTCAGGATATTGCCCACCCGCTTGTTGGCAGCGGCCAGCGGCGCGGCCTCGGCCAACGCGGCAAAGGCGCGCACCGCTGCCAGGCGCGGCGGCACATCGGCCAGCCGCGCGGGGTGCAGCGCCAGCACCGCGTCCACCTGCTGGGCGCTGTAGCCCTGGTCGCGCAGTTGCACCGCCAGCCGGTCGGCGATGAAGGCTTTCAGCGGCGCCTGCACCGGGGTGGCTTTGTGCGCATCGGCAAACGCGCCTTCGGCGGCACTGATCAGCGCGCCCAGGTCCAGCGGCAGCTTTTTCTCGATCAGCAGGCGGATCACGCCCAGCGCATGGCGGCGCAGCGCAAACGGGTCTTTGTCGCCGGTGGGCATCTGGCCGATGCCGAACAGGCCGACCAGCGTCTCCAGCTTGTCGGCCAGCGCCAGCACCACGCCGGTGCGGTTGCGCGGCAGGCTGTCGCCGGCAAAACGTGGTTTGTAATGGTCTTCAATCGCGATGGCCACACCGTCGCGCAAGCCCTCGTGCCGGGCGTAATAGCCGCCCATCACGCCTTGCAACTCAGGGAACTCACCCACCATGTCGGTCAGCAAGTCGGTCTTGGCCAGCCGGGCAGCCTGCTGCACCTTGCTGTCGAGCACCTCAAATTCATCGCGCGTCAGCACGGTGTACGGCACCGTGGCCGCGCGCAACTGGTTGACGACGGCGTGGGCAATGGCGCGCACCCGCTCAGCCCGGTCGCCCTGCGAGCCCAGCTTGCCGTGGTAGACCACTCTGGACAGGCCGGCCACGCGCGATTCGAGGGTCTTCTTGCGGTCCTGGTCGAAGAAGAACTTGGCGTCCGCCAGGCGCGGCCGCACCACCCGCTCATTGCCGCTGACCACCGCGCTGGCGTCGGCCGGCCGGATGTTGCTGACCACCAGAAA
>JANMKO010000067.1:0-2741 GCA_031372085.1 Betaproteobacteria bacterium | reverse complement strand
CATGGTCTGGGCTTTCAGGGTGGCTGCGGCGGGCCGCCGGGCGGGCGTGGGTGGATGGGGCGCATCCTGCGGGGCCGGCCGCCGGCTTGGCGCAGCGGTGCGACAAAACGCCGCCGGCTGTCGCCAGATCACGCTGGGCGGTCGCCGCTGCGGCATGGCGGCGGCCGGCGGGGGTGGGTGCCTGCCGGCAAGAGCAGCGGGGCGGCTCAGCGCCGCCGGCCACCGCCCAGCAGCGAGCCCAGCACACCGCGGATCAACTCCCGGCCCACGGCCGAGCCGATCGAGCGCATCGCCGACGTGGCCGCCGTCTGCGCCAGCCCGGCGTGGCGGCCACCACGCGGGCCGGTGCTGCCAAACACCATGTCCTTGAGGCCGTCCATCAAACCGCCGCCAGCGGGCTGCGCGGCCGGCGCGGCGCCTGCATCGCCGCTGCGCGCTGCGCTCTGCGCCTCGTCGGCCATGCTGGGGCCGGTGGGCGGGCTGCCGCTCTGCCCACTCGCCGGGCTGATCACCGGCCCGGTGGCGGGTGCGGTGATGCGCCCCTTCAAGCGCTCGTAGGCTGAATCGCGGTCGATTGTTTTTTCATAGATGCCGGCCACCAGTGAGCCGGCGATCAGCGCCTGGCGCTGCTCGGCCGTGATCGGCCCGATCTGGCTGCCCGGCGGCAGCACAAACACCCGCTCGGTGATGCAGGGCCGGCCTTGCTCGTCCAGAAAGCTCACCAGCGCCTCGCCCACCGCCAGCTCGGTGATCGCCGTCTCGACATCCAGCCCGGGGTTGGCGCGCATCATGCTGGCCGCTGCCTTCACCGCCTTCTGATCACGCGGGGTGAAGGCGCGCAGCGCATGCTGCACCCGGTTGCCCAACTGGCCCAGCACCGTGTCGGGCAAATCCAGCGGGTTCTGGGTGACGAAATACACCCCCACGCCCTTGCTGCGCACCAGCCGCACCACCAGCTCGATGCGCTCAACCAGTGCCGCTGGCGCGTCTTTGAACAGCAGATGCGCCTCGTCAAAAAAGAACACGATCTTGGGTTTGTCCAGGTCCCCCACCTCGGGCAGCTGCTCAAACAGCTCAGACAGCAGCCACAGCAAAAACGTGGCGTACAGCCGCGGCGCAGTCATCAGCTGGTCGGCGGCCAGGATGTTGACGACGCCCTGGCCATCCGTTGTCTGCATGAAATCGGCGATGTCGAGCATCGGCTCGCCAAAAAACCGGTCACCGCCTTGTTGCTCGATCTGCAACAGCCCGCGCTGGATGGCGCCAATGGACGCCGCGCTGACATGGCCGTACTCGGTGGTGAACTGGCTGGCGTTGTCGCCCACATGCTGCAACATGGCGCGCAGATCCTTCAAATCCAGCAGCAGCAGGCCGTGGTCGTCGGCGATCTTGAACACCAGGTTCAGCACGCCGGCCTGGGTCTCGTTCAGCGCCAGCATGCGGGCCAGCAGCAGCGGGCCCATGTCACTGACCGTGGCGCGCACCGGGTGGCCGGCCTGGCCAAACACGTCCCACAATGTGACCGGGCAAGCCACCGGCTCGGGTGCGGCCAGGCCACGCTCGGCCAGCAGCGCGGCCAGCTTGGGCGATAGGCGGCCGCGCTGGCTGATGCCCGTCAAATCGCCCTTCACATCGGCCATGAACACCGGCACGCCGAGCCTGGAGAAGTTCTCGGCCAGGGTCTGCAGGGTGATCGTCTTGCCGGTGCCGGTGGCCCCGGTGACCAGGCCGTGGCGGTTGGCCAGCGCGGGCAGCAGTTCACAGCGGATGTCGCCGTGTTGGGCGATGAGCAGCGGATCAGGCATGGCGGCAGTGGGGCAGTGGGGCGACGCCGCGCAGTCTAAAGCGTGGGTCAAGCCACGCCGGGCCCGCCCGGTAGAATCGTGGGTTGATCGATCAGCGCAAACCCCAAGAGAGGCAGCATGGCCGGACATTCCAAATGGGCCAATATCCAGCACCGCAAAGGCCGGCAGGACGAAAAGCGCGGCAAGGTCTGGACCCGCATCATCCGTGAGATCACCGTGGCGGCGCGCCAGGGTGGCGGTGATGTCAGCGCCAACCCGCGGCTGCGGCTGGCCATTGACCGGGCCAAGGCCGCCAACATGCCGGCTGACCGCATCAAATACAACATCGACAAAGCCTCGGGCACGCTGGAAGGCATGCACTACGAGGAGATCCGCTACGAGGGCTACGGCATCGGCGGTGCGGCCATCATCGTGGACACGATGACCGACAACAAGGTGCGCACCGTGGCCGAGGTGCGCCACGCCTTCAGCAAATACGGCGGCAACCTGGGCACCGAGGGCTCGGTGGCGTTCCAGTTCAAGCACTGCGGCCAGTTCTTGTTTGCGCCCGGCACCGCTGAGGACGCGCTGATGAATGCGGCGTTGGATGCCGGCGCCGACGACGTGGTGACGCACGACGATGGATCGATCGAGGTGCTGTGCGCGGCGCCCGATTTTGAGGCGGTGAAAAACGCGCTGGACGCCGCCGGCTTCAAGGCCGAGATCGCAGAGGTGACGATGCGGGCTGAAAATGCCGTGGCGCTGGCCGGTGACGACGCCGAGCGCATGCAAAAACTGCTGGACGTGATCGAGGACCTGGACGACGTGCAAGCTGTTTTCAACAACGCTGAGCTGGCTGAATGACGGTGCCGGCATGAAAATTCTGGTCATCGGCGGCGGCGGCCGAGAGCACGCGCTGGCCTGGAAGCTGGCGCAAAGCGAGCGGGCGCAAATGGT
>JANMKO010000064.1:0-5206 GCA_031372085.1 Betaproteobacteria bacterium | reverse complement strand
CAACCTGCCCGGCAGCCTGGACGGCATGCGCGGCGGCGTGTTGATCGTGCGCGGCAACGCCGGAGAACGTTTTGCCGACCGCATGCGCCGGGGCACGGCGCTGGTTTTTGGCAACGCCGGTGATTTTTTGGCGTCACGCCTGGTGGCGGGCACGGTGGCGGTGGGCGGCCGTGTGGGCGGCAATGTGGGCGGCAATCTGGGCGGCCATGTGGGCGGCAACGTGGGCGGCCATGTGGGCGGCCATGTGGGCCACGGCATGCGGCGCGGCACGGTGGTGCTGGTGACTGACACGGCCGCCCCGCCGGCTACATTTGTGCCGGCCGGCGGTGACGCGCCGGTGGCCTGGCAATTGCTGGCGCGTGATCTGGCCCGGCTGGGCGGCGCCGGCAGCATTTTTGCCGGCCTGCAGCAGCGCAAGATCAAGCGCTATCTTGGTGATCTGGCGGCCGACGGCAAAGGTGAGCTGGTCTGGCCGCAATGAAAATCTTTGCCCCTTCCACTTCGCCGCTTGCAAGCGGCTCAGATTCGCCAGGCGAGGAACAGGACGCAGGTCCTGTCCCTCGTCCGGGCTCATCCCCCTGCCAGGGGGAAGGCTGGGATGGGGGTAACGATGCTGGACATTCGCCAGATTCGACCCCCTCCCCAACCCTCCCCCTGCCAGGGGGAGGGCGCCCAACCTGGAGCCCTGATTGATGAGCAACGACCACCTCTTCCACGCCGGTGAAGCCACCGTGCTGGCGCGCGACGGCCAGTTCACCGACGCCATGCCCGAGATCCTGATCGGCCGCACGTCTGGCCCGGTGGGCCAGGCGTTTGCCAACCTGATGGCGCAGAGCAAGGGACACACCGCGATGTTTGCCATCCGCGCCTGCAACCAGCTTGTGCGGCCCGCCACCATCGTGGTGCCCAAGGTCACGCTCAAGGACATGGCCAATGTCGATCTGTTCGGCGGCGTGGTGCAGAGCGCCACCGCCGACGCGGTGGTTGATTGCCTGATCGACGGCACCATCCCGCGTCATCTGGCCAATGAGCTGTGCATCATCAGCCTGGTGTGGATCGACCCGCGCTGCGCCAACGACCCGCAGCTCGACAAAGCTGACATGTACCGCACCAACCACCAGGCCACGATGCTGGCCATCAAGCGGGCACTGGCCAATGAGCCATCGGTGGACGAGCTGATCGCCAACCGGCACAAGATCAAGCACGACATGGACGACTGGAGCTGAGGCCGGCTTGCTGCACGGCCCCGCCCCGCCCCGCCCGGCCCACCCGCATGAACCTGGCGCTGTTTGACCTGGACCACACGCTGATCCCGTTTGACAGCGGCATGGCCTGGACACAGTTTTTGGTGCAGGCCGGTGTGCTGCCGCCGCAGGCGGTTGACGACTACCTGGGTTTTTGCCAGCAGTACCTGGCCGGCACGCTGGACATCCACGCCATGCACCGGGCCAGCGTGCGGCCGCTGGCCCAGGTGCCACGCACGCTGCTGGCGCAGTGGGGCCGGGATTTTGAGGTGGCGATGGCGCCGCAAATCCCGGCCCCGATGCGTGCACTGGTGCAGCGCCACCAGCAGGCGGGCGATCTGTGCGCCATCGTCACGGCCACCAGCCGCTTCATTGCCGAGCCGCTGGCCCGGCTGCTGGGCGTGGCGCAGCTGGTGGCCACCGAGCCGGCCACCCAGCCACCCACCCAGGACGGCGCTGCCGACGGCCGGCTGACGGGTGAGATAACCGGCCTGCCCTGTTACGGCCCGCACAAGCCGGCGCGGGTGGCGGCTTGGCTGGCTGGCCTGGCCAGCGGCCCGGCGGCGCCGGAAGGCACGGCGCCGGTGGTTGGGTTGGCCACTTTCCAACGCAGCTGGTTTTATTCCGATTCCGCCAGTGACCTGCCGCTGCTGTGCGCCGTCACCGACCCGGTGGCCGTGGCACCCGACGCCCGGCTGCGCGCCCATGCCCAGGCCGCCGGCTGGCCGATCATCGACCGGGCCGCGCCCGCCCGCCCGTGAGGGGTCGTCAGAGGGCGGCATGGCATTGGCAGCACCCTCCCCCCAACCTTCCCGCACCCGCACCCGCACCCGCACCCGCACCCACCGACCCACGAAGGCGCTCAAGTTGCGCCGCCCCACTGCCGAAAATCCACCAGGCGCGCCGTTGTCTATCGCAGCGCCGGCCCTGGCGCAGCGCCGCTGCCCGGGCGCAGCCCGACCGGAGACCCGTCATGCAGTGGATTCGCCAGTTCAGCCTGGTCAAGCGGGTGGTCGTGGGCTTTTTGCTGATGGCCACACTCATCGGCACGCTGGGCGGCACGGCGGCCTGGGCGCTGCTGCGGCCAGCGGCCGAGCTGGCCAGTGCTGCGGCCAGCGCGGTGGCGCTGGTGGGCACCATCACGGCGGCCGGCATCGCGCTGGCGGGGCTGTGCGGGCTGTTGATCCGGTCCAGCATCAAAGAATCGGTCGAGGGCACGGTGGATTGCGTGATCCGCATCGCCGGGGGCGATCTGGAGACCAAGGTCAGCTCACCGGGCATGGACGAAATCTCCTGGCTGCGCTCTGAGCTGAACACCATGCGAAAAAAGCTGCGCAGCCTGGTGCTGGACGTGCGCCAGACCGCCGACGGCGTGCGCCAGGCGTCCAATGAGATCGCCAGCGGCAATACCGATTTGTCGGCGCGCACCGAAAGCCAGGCCGCCGCGCTGCAACAAACCAGCAGCGCGATGCAGCAGTTGTCAGACGCGGTGCGCAGCAATGCGCAAAGCACCGTGCAGGCGCGCCACGTGGTCAGCCAGTCCAGCGCGGTGGCCACGCGCGGGGCGCAGGCAATGCAGGGCGTGATTGCCCGCATGGGCGAGATCAATGCCAGCGCCGGCAAGATCACCGAGATCATCGGCGTGATCGACGGCATCGCCTTCCAGACCAACATCCTGGCGCTCAATGCGGCGGTGGAGGCGGCGCGGGCCGGTGAGCAGGGCCGGGGCTTTGCCGTGGTGGCGGCCGAGGTGCGCAACCTGGCCCAGCGCAGCGCCACGGCGGCGTGCGAGATCAAATCGCTGATCAGTGACTCCAGCGAGAAAGTGGCCGCCGGCTCACGCCTGGTGGACGACGCCGGCCAGACGATGCAAGAGATCGTGGCCAGCGTCGGCCAGGTGGCCTTGCTGATCAACAACATCGCCAGCGCCGGAGAGCAGCAAAGCGCCGGCATCGACGATGTGCACCAGGCGGTGGCCCAGATCGACACGATGACGCAGCAAAACGCTGCGCTGGTGCAACAGCTGGCGGCGGCGGCGCAATCGCTGCAGGCGCAGTCGCAGCGGCTCAGCCTGTCGATGGGCTCGTTCCAGGTGGCGGCGGCCTGAGCGCGCGCGTGGTCTGATACTTGCAGCGTTTTTGCGCTCACGGTGGCGCTGGGCAGGCCGTCGTCAAACTCAAGACAGGTCACCCCGATGAATCGCAGACATGGCCTGGCAGCAGCCAGCGCGTTGGCCCTGGGCTGGGCCGCCGGCCCCGCGTGGTCGCAGCCAGCCAACCCACCCACCGGCGTGCCGTCGGCGGTGCCCGCAGGCCCGCTGCGCAGCCTGGCCGTGCTCGATTTTGAGCTGGTGGACGAGCAGAACAACCCGCTCACCAAGGCTGCGCAGCTGCTGCGCCTGGCCCAGGCCACCGGGCAAATCCAGCGTGAGCTGGCCGAGCGCGGGCTGTACCGGGTGCTGGACGCGGCGCCGTCAGCCGGCTTGCAGGCCAAGCTGCGCGACCAGCAAGAGTATTTGTACCGCTGCGACGATTGTGCTGATCAGGTGGGCCGGCTGCTGGGCGCTGAGCTGGTGATGGCCACCTGGGTGCAGAAGGTCAGTGAGCTGATCCTGAACCTGAATGTGCAGATCTACGACGTCAAGGCCCAACAGGTGCTGCTGAGCAAATCGGTGGACATGCGCGGCAATGACGACACCTCATGGACACGCGCGGTGCGCTACCTGGTGCGCGACATGGCCGACAAGCGCGCGCGCAACCCGCGCTACGGCCAGTAAAGCGGGGCCTGACGGGCCGGGCCGGGGCACGCCAGCGCGGGCCGGGCCGGGTTACTGCTCCAGCCGCAGGATTTCAAGCTGCTCGGGCACCGTCTCGAAGGTGCCAGTGCCCGCCGGCATCTGCATCAGCGGCTTGCCTTGCGCGTCGAGCAACCACACGCTGGGGTAAACCAGCAATCGGGCGCGCTCATCGCCGATGCTGCGCTGGAAGTCGGCATACGGCAGGCTGCGCTCGCCGATGCGCAAGAACAGCTTGTCAGCGCTCATCAACAGCCGGCTGCGCAAATCGACCAGCAAGAACTTGTGCGCGCTGAACTGCGGCACCAGCTCATCGGCGCTGCGCGCCAGAAATGCCTCGTAGCGGCGGCAGTACGGACAATCGATGGCGCCCAGGTAGACGTAGAGGCGCTTTTTCTCGCGCCGGGCCCGGTCGAGCGCGGGGTTCAAATCAAACTCGGCGCGGTCCGGCCCGCCGGCCGGTTGCAGCACGATGGCGTGGTAGCGCTCGGGCAGCGCGGCGCGCGCGGCGCTGGGCGCCAGCGCCAGCAGGATCAACAGCGCCAGCAGCAGCCCGGCAGCCAGGCTGGCCAGGCAGCGCAAACCGGCGCGCCGCATCAGCCCAGCCTCAGCGCGCCGGTGAAGCGCGCGTCGTGCGAGTCTTCGACCTCGGCGCGCAGCTCACCCGGGCCCGGGGGCACAAAATTGAAGCGCAAGGTCGGGTTCTCGCTGACCGAAAAATCAAGGTCGGCGTCAAACACCGGCGCACCGCCGTAGCTCACCCGCAGGGTGCGCACAAAGTGTGGCGGGATGTACATCACGGTCACCTGGTTCAGCTCAAAGCCGGTGTCGTTGGGGTGGATCACCGTCACCTCCGCGCTGTTGACCTCGCCAAAGCGCGGCGCCGCCTGCAGTTTGAACTGGGTGCGACCGATCAACTGCAGCGCGCCCCGGTTGGGCGGTGCCGAGCAGCCGCCCGAGGTCTTGACGTAGCGCGAATCGGTTTGCAGCGTGCCGTCGTTCAGCTCACTGACCACCCGCACATGGCTGTACTCGTCCACCCGCAGCCGCAGCTCAAAGTCGGCCTGGCCCATGGCCGGGCTGAGCGCCAGCACGGCGGCCACCGGCGACGGGTTCTTGTCCACCAGCACGGTGAGCCGGCGCACCCAGCGCTGCGGCGTCTGCGCCA